>JAJZPO010000116.1 GCA_021811155.1 Bacillota bacterium
AGGCAGTGACCGTAAATACCCTGGCCGGAGTTACCGGCTCGGCATCCGGCGGCATGAGCATTGCCTTGGATACCTTTGGCAAACAATATATGGCCTGGGCCACTAAGAGCGGCTTAAACCCGGAGCTGCTGCACCGGGTAGCATCCATGGCCTCCGGCGGCATGGACACCCTGCCCCACAACGGAGCGGTTATCACCCTGCTGGGCATTGCCGGACTTACCCATAAGCAATCCTACAAGGACATTTTTGCCATCACTGTGATAAAGACGGCTACCGTTTTTCTCCTCATCGGCCTGCAGGCCATGTTCCACTTTGTCTAAAAATCAGTCCTGATTGGACAAACCTTTCTCAACCAAAAGGGGTCCGGTAAAACCAAAAGTTCTACCGGGCCCCTTTTTCTGTTTTTGATATTGACCTTCACTTTTCAATTGACGGCGGTTAACTCCATACCTGCGGCAGCCGCCGAGGTGTACACTTCCTCCAGTACCGCAGCCAAACCCAGCTTGCCCCGCCAAAAAGGAAAGTTTCCCAACTGCCTGACCAGAGCGGAAGGCACATCCACCTCAGCCGGAGGCATGCTTGCAGGAGCCTCCCCGCCCTGCCAGAATTTCAGTGGATCGAAAGGCAAGGGTTCCAGAGCGTTTGGGGCCTGGTCTGCTGCTGAAGCTTGGGTTGAGGCTGCCTTCCCGGCGCCCATTTCCTGGCTGATTAGTCCCAGGATTTCGTCCCGCTCTATTCCCCTTAGCTTAAACAGCAGTCCGTGCTGGAACCGGGAATTGAACCCTGAAGCAGTTCCAGAAAATATGTATTCCGGTTAAACAATCAGCTCAAGAAATAAGTCTCTTTACAAAATTCAAACAAATACTATCATTAGGATATGGAGAGCAAGTTCAAATTCAGACCGTCTTATTTTTAACGGTCTGATTTTGCCTCAATCAACGCGAGTTGATGAATGAATACAAAAGAGAAAGGTATATAAGCATAATGAGAATTCTTGAGATTCTGTTGTCCATTGCTAATCTCCTGACCTTTTGTACGCTAACGGTTGAGCCGCTTGGCGCAGTGCGCTGGACGGAATATGCAGCTCCTGCCGGACTAGTAATCGCCATTATGCAAATAGCAAAAGAAGGGTCTCGCTGGCAGATGCTTCCATCCTATGCCTTGTCCATAATTTTCTTACTAATATGGTTGCTTGGAAAACTGATCAACGGCGGTGTACATTTCCAACGAGTATTCTTTTTTCTGGGCGTTGGGTTGGGCGTTCTTATATTGGTAATCTCCATTGTCTTGCCAATTATCCTACCTGTTTTTCACTTTGCCAAACCAACTGGACCATACGCGATTGGAACGGTGACATACCACTGGGTAGATATGAGTCGCCCTGAACTCTTTACGACAGATCCGAATGACCATCGTGAACTCATGGCACAGGTATGGTATCCCGCAAAGAATGAGCCCTCGGCACCACGCTCCCCATATATCCTGGACGCGGATACCGTCATACCCGCAGCCTCGAGGTTGCTCAATCTGCCCGGATTTTTCCTTAGTCACCTCAAATATGTCACCACAAATGCCGTTACATCTGCTCCTATATCAGACGACAAATCCAGCTATCCGGTTCTCATTTATTTAACTGGTGTGGATGGATTCCCATCGGCAAGCACCTTCCAGATTGAAAACCTGGTTTCGCATGGCTATATCGTCGTGGGGCTTGACCAGCCGGGTGTTGCTGCTTCGGCACGTTTTCCTGACGGACGACAAATATCCGGGTGGCCAAGAGATCAGATACAGCCTTTGATCAATCAGAGTATAGAGCCGCAGCCAAAAGCGCCCACCCTCTTAGGTAAGGCACTGCCGGATGGCATTATTCCTTATTTTGCACAGGATGTCAGCTGTACACTCGATCAACTAACTGACATTAATAAAAGTGATCCCAAACATATTCTGACCGGAAGGCTTGACCTTGAGCACGTTGGTACTTTTGGCGTATCGCTAGGTGGAATGAACGCAGCCGAGGCGTGCCTAAAAGATCCACGCCTTAAAGCCTGTCTCATTATGGATGTTTGGATGCCAGCTGATGTCGTCAAGTCCGGTTTACAACAACCAACCATGTTTATAACACGTGATGCTGATACTATGCGTCTCGAACGTCAGCGGGCCGGGGGTTGGTCAGAAAATGATATTGCATTGACCCTTAACACCATGAAGGCACTGTACAATAACCTACCGAGGGACGGCTATTACTTGCAAATACCAAACATGTTCCATTTAAACTTTACCGATCTTCCATACTGGTCACCTATTATGTCTCTAGTTGGCATGACCGGGCCAATTAATGGCCAACGAGGATTTGATATTGTCAATGCATATTCCCTAGCATTTTTTGATAAGGAGCTTAAAGGCCAGCCATCGCCATTTCTTAATGGACCGTCAAAACAGTATCCAGAAGTGAATATCGCAATATTACGCCATTAGTGAACCAAAACTCTGTTCCAGTATCTGGCCGAATGGCGAAGATATCTACCCTATTTCAGTGGTGGAACCGGGAATAGAAGCCTGAAGCAGTTCCAGAAAATATGTATTCCCCTGGCCGTTCCTGCGGGAGAGGAGTTCTATAGCGCACTGTACATCGGCGCCGGCCCGGTGGGCTTGGGCAGGCTTGATGCCGTGCCAGTGGAGCAGGCTCAATATCCGTGTTTTGAGTGCTGAATGAGGTCTCCCAAACGGGAGATTGTCCCAGCCTTCCGGCGATATTCTCCTTGAAGCTCCCGCCTCTTAGCGCAGCGTAGGCGGGGGAGGTTCACCCAAGTGCCTTAGTCTTGGAATAATTTCTTTGTGTATGTCACAGGTAACAGATTTTCCCGCTGCGCTGCCTGTAAACAATAGTTTATCATGGGGGCAGCCTCCCTGACAGGCAGTTCTGGATTCACATTCCCGGCACTCATCCGGAATGTCAGTCTTGGCCAGATCATAATGATAGGTTTGACACTGCATAGCGCTTAGCGGATCTTCGTCAAATATCGTTCCTGTTTTAAAGGAATGATCTCTGTTACAGGGCCCAACCGTTCCATCGGGATATACAGTCGCATTTCTTTTGCCGCAGGGATAGGGGGAAGACTCATGCTCCCATAAGGCAATTATGGTATCCAACAAGAAAGTGGTATGAACATCGTAGCCTTTAACAACATAATCCTCCAGCAGGTCACATAATTCATGGTACCGCTTCAACAGCCTTTGCCTGTAGTCCGCATCCATGGACCGGTACAGGTCCATTTGGTATCTTAGACGATAGCCATTTTCGGTTCCGAACCGTGTTATCTCAAGAACCCTCCCCAAGTTATAATCATCCAGGGTAGCTACTATGGTTTGACCGATGACGTTTGATCTGTCACTAATAGTCTTCATTCTTCTCGCCAGTTCAGCAATACTGATATCCGTAATATTGGTGTTAATCCATTGGATATCCTCCAGGTCATCCCAATTTACAGAATCGATTAAATCGCCGTTGGTATAGAGCAGTCCCTGCATGCCGTCAGTATTCTTATAGACCGTATCCATCACTTGCTTAATTCTGTCCGTTCTCAGCAGTGGTTCCCCGCCAAGAAAACCAATGGTGTTCACCTTGACGTTATTGAGTTTCCAGACTTCCGGGATCCACTCCAACAATCTCGCAAAAGTATTGTCGTCCATTTCCAGCTTATTGTCGTCGCCGACCTGATTAAAGGCATAACAATAGCTGCATCTTCTGGTGCACTTGTATGACAGAAATAAAAGGAACCAGAACATGGGAAGTTTCTCCCAAGCGCCTTCCCCCTTCAGTCTGCCGTCTTCAAGAGAATACATTCTTTTTAATTGCTCAACATGCTCTGTTTGTCTTCTCACAATTCTACTCCTCCCATTACTTTTACACGTCCTAAGCGGCCAAGTGTCAGGGGGACTGTCCCCCTGACACTTGAATTCTACCCTGAAACATTGTAAGAAAGTGACTCACCACGCAGAACCGCCCCGGTTGTCCTGGCCTAGCTCTTCTGCGTTATCCTGGTCATAGTATCCACTAGTTTCTGCAAGCCGTGCTTGTCGAGCAGTGACTTAAGCCCGATCTCCAGGTCGCCCAGCCTTACGTCTTCTTCGACTTCCACTTCCCGTTCTTCGAATTTCAGGACCTCATTGAAGCACCACTGGACACACAAGGGCTCTTGTCCCGGACCGTTCTCTTCACACATATCGCATCTTAACGGGAGGCCGGAATCAGGCTCTGTGAATCTGTCCCTTGCCGGGCAGGCAGCCCGGCAGAAGTCGCACTCGCTGTATTCTTTGCCGTCAATCACGAAGGTTTGTCTGCCCATGCATTCGGCTTCAACATACTCACCCGCGAATACGGGAAGCCATACATCTCGCATGGGGTCACGAATCACCTGTATCCGCGACCTTGCCGGATTGATGCTGCTGTATTTCGGTGTAGCGTGAAAGGTGGAACAGATTATCTCACACGACTGGCAGCCATTGCACTTGTCTGCATCAACCTTGATAGTTTTGACTTTCTTCTTAATCTTGGCCATCTTGCAATATCCCTCTTCTTTCCAGGTCTTCTGCCACAAAACCCAAATCTAATTCCAGTAATCTTTCTTTAGTGGGAATGCCGTCGTTGTTCCAGCCTTTATATTTGTAATAGGTATCCATGAGTTGTTCTTCCAGCTCGGGAAATCTTCTTTTCCAGTGGTCTTCCGGCGGCTTCTCATCAACTCTCCTCATGCCTCTTACCACATTGAATGCTCTGTGCAAATTCCGGCTCCTGTTGACTGTTTTCTTCAATCCCTCTTCATCCATATCGATTCCGGTCGCTGCTGAGACCAATAGCGGATAATTGTGGATATGGTACGGAGGCTTCAGGCAGAATGATCCCATACCGGCGCATAACCCGAGGGCATCATCGATGTTGTGCACCATCTCCATCCAATCCACAATTTCACTGCACATATCAGGAGTTGGGAAATATGGTATCGATTTTTCTCCCCGTGGTTCCCAGTCAAGGACATACTGCTTAAAACGTTCATCAGGAAGCTGGGGCCAATCCTTGACAAATTGTTCTCTCATCTCTCGCGTGGGAAAAGCCCCCTGGGGCCAATTCCCTTCAATTTGGGTAATGCTTATCTTCTCGTTGGTAGAATACATAAGGTAATAAAGAGGATCGAGCGTTCCCAGCTTGACAGGGACCTGCTCATGTTTCTTGATGGTATTGTGATCAAACTCCTCTGCGCCCTTGCCAATCTTGCGGGCCGCCCAGTAAGTGCCGTCGGCCAGAATGTCTCCGATTCCTTCCCGCCGGACAAATCTGTCCAAGAGCCAGAAAAATCTCCCCTCTTTATCGGACGGACATCCTTCAAAGTCCTTATCAGTCAGAATGCCGGCTTCATAGAGCTCAACCGCGAAAGCCAGAATCTGCGGGGTTGAAAACGCATCCACGCCATACTCTGTAGCAAGACGGGCGATTCTAAAGTTAAAATCCAGGTCGTCTACATAGGCCGCCATGGAATAAGTGAGCTTAGAGAAGCATTTCATCTTGTATCTGGGAGTATCCTTGTAGGAGACCAAGGCCCCGCACTGCTGCGGACAGTTAAAGCAGCTTATTAACCGCTTCACCGCACTTTTTTGAGTGGTCGACCAGGATTCATTGATTTCCTCCGTCCAGAAACCTCTTCTCCGGGTGCGGGCATTACCCCACACAAAATTCTCGGTATGCCACTTCTCATCCGTGTGTTTCATCTCTTGCGGCGACCCAATCCCGGCTAAAATGGTCGGTATCCCCGGCAAGGGATTTGTATTGCGGAACTTGATGTATTCCGCCGCCTTGTTCACATGCTCCATAAACTCTTCCCCCCGGGCCAGGAAGAGGTCCTTGCTGCCAAGCACAGCTATGGCCTTAATGTTTTTGTCCCCCATAACGGCGCCTCCGCCGAGTCTGCTGGCACTCGACCTGCCCTGTTCGATGGAAGCCGTAAAGACCCTGTTTTCACCGGCCAGGCCGATGGCAGCCACCGCGGCGTGGGGCTTATTCAACTCTTTTTTAATAATTTCCCGGGTTTCAACCGTACCCTTACCCTTAAGATGCGAGGCATCCCGGATTTCCACTTTGTCGTTGTGGATCCAGATATAAACCAGCTTGGGGGACTTGTTGCGAAAGACAACTTTGTCATAACCGGCATACTTCAACTGCGCCGCCCAGAATCCCCCCATCATCGGATATGCCAGTAAATCCGTCTGAGGCGAAATTGTCGTAACCACGCTGCGATTAAAGCTGAAAGCAGGTGTGCCGACCAAAAGACCTGAGCTGAATATCAAGAGATTCTCGGGATCGAATGCTTTGGTTTCAGGAGGGACCCTGTCCCACATCATCTTGACGCTGGTGCCCAGCCCCCCAAGATAAAGTTCGGTTAATTTCGGGTCAGTTTCTACCCTCTCAATGTTGCCTGTGGCCAGATCAATTTCCAAGTTATATCCTGTCTCTGCGTACCTCATTTTTCATCCCCTCTAGGTATTTTAGATTGTTTCTTGCTATCTCCCCTGGTTATCTAGCAATTGCCATGCCATCTTGGACAGGCGCAAGGGCATCCTCCGGCTAACGGTCTGTTTCATGCTGTTAACGGTAAAAATTGCAATGCGAACGGTAAATAATGCCCCTTGCGCATATCCCCAGAAAGGCCCAGTACCAATGCATATCTGCATTGGTACTGGGCCTTGAACTTAAAAAACTCTTTTATGCCAGGTGATTACAAATTGCATTATGTAATGCACTAATGCATCATTAAACTAACTTAATTAAACTGGATACTACTAATTACACTTAAATTAAACTAAACCAAGGTTCATATATTACTCCCATGTCCCAAAGCGTCCTATCACCCACCGGCCAAGGGAAGGCTTATCACGGTAATTGTATCACCATCATGCAACTTCCGGTCTCCGTCATCATCCAGGTCCACTCTTGCCTCATTCAACAACAGGAGTGTCTGAGGATAAAGCAAGGGTAACTGTTTCGCCGTCTCTCCCTCCATTTTTTCCACAACTTCCTTGAGGCTTAATTCATGGGATGCATCTATCTCCCCTCTAAGGCCGACAGATCCCAAGGGCAGACTTGTCCGTATCACATAATGGTATACAGGCATTCCCTTGCTCCTTCCCTACACATTGATTCCTAATTCCTCACAGCGTTTTTTATCCGGCCGGCCAAACTCGTCCCAGTTCAAGGCCTTATAGTAACCGGCCCGAACTGTATCCAGGTCCAACCGCACCCCTGCCGTTGGTCCTTTTGCCAGTGGCGGGTTACCGGCAACCCTGGCGGGAAGCTTAAAAGACAAAGGGTCAATGCCCTCTCTCAGGTTGAAGAGCTGCCGCATGTTGAGTATCCGCTCACCTATTTCTAAGAGTTCGTCATCTGTAACAGCCCAGCCTGTGGCGCTATTTACCATAGCGCTATAGGGTTGAGTACCTAAATAGGAGGAAAAATTGCACAGCCCCAGACAGTTAAGGACCTGAAACTGTTTCGCAAAAAAAGCCTGCGGCGCACCCATGCTCTTGTAATCGTATTTCTTTACATCCGGAAGTTTATAGTTGCCAAACAGCGGAGGTGAACCCTTGTCAACACACTGATTCGCCCCCGCGGTATGCCGGGCAGGAGTGGCATCCAAAATATAGCTGGCGCCATAAGCAGGCTGAAACCTTGGGTCGTGCATGGGAATTTCCTGTCCCCCAATATGCATAGCAAACCGGCTGCTGGCCGGTCCGAATCTCTCCGCCGCTTTAGCTACCCCATCGGCCAGGATATCACCTAACCCCCGGCGCAGGCCAATGTCTTTAACCAGCTGCAGGGCTGGGTCAGGGTCTCCCCAGGCCAAATTTACCCCATGATTATCCTCCGCCCCAAGTATCCCTGCTTCAAAGCATTCCAGGGCGAAAGCGACAACCGCCCCTGTCGAGATGGTATCAAGCCCATAACGCGTGCAAAGGTCATTGAATTTGATTATCGCTTCGGCGCTGTCATTTAAGATATTGCTGCCAAACACGGCTGCGGTCTCGTATTCCGGCCGGTGGGTCTCAAGCGTGGTATACTTTCCTGCTCTTACGGAAGAAATGGCGCCGCATCCCAGGAGGCAATCAGCACAACTGTACCTTTTTACGCTATAAGCCGTAAAAGCCTTGTCACTGATTTTGGTGGATTTCTCCCAAGGGAAGTCGACCATGCCAACTCCCTGCCAGTTTTTCGTGGGAGCATCGCCACACTCAACGCTTATAGCAGTTACCGCCCCTGTGCCATGCCTCTGCATCGATTTAACAATGAGCTGCACCGGGGAATCAAATCTGACCTTTTTCCAGGGAATACGCCTTACCAGATGGGGTAAAACCTTTTCCGTAATTTTGTCAGTAATATAGGCAGAAGCCTTATTTTGATGCTCGCGCACAGGCGCTGCCAATGCTATATTTACTTGGAGATCGG
>JAJZPO010000117.1 GCA_021811155.1 Bacillota bacterium
AGCGGCAGCCGCAGCCTTCCAGGGTCCCGATGACATGCGGGTAAACATTGTCAACGCTCCCGGCGCCACTGCCTACCCAATTGCCGGTTTCTCCTGGGCCTTGATCTATCAGCAGCAAACCGACAAGGCAAAAGGCACAGCACTGGTGAATTTCTTAAACTATGCTATCCATGACGGTCAGAAACTTGCTCCTTCCCTGCAGTATGCTCCCCTGCCGGAAAACCTGGTCAGCCGGGAAGAAGCTATCTTGAAAACTATAACCTACCAGGGCCAACCCTTGCTGAAATAGGCTCTGGGTAAAGTTAGCGTCCAATCCTATCGAAAATTTCCCCTCACCTCTCAGATATGAACGAAGAGGTGCATCCTGAAAACTTGGGATGCACCTCTTCGTTTACAGCCATTCCCCCAAACGAGTAAAAGTAAATGACTAAATCCGGTTAACGCTACGCGCAAGTTGTAGTTGCCTGTCCGCCATGGCTTTCATCGTGATATCTTCAACAATGAGTGGATTTTGATCCATGAGCATGGATAATTTCAATCACCAGTTCATTCAGCGTAGCCCGCTGAAAATCAGGTCTTGCTATGAAAAAGCCCTGCACAAAATCTGCGCCCAACTGAACAACAGTCTTCAATTCTTCTGCTGTCTCGACCCCTTCGGCTATGACATGACAGCCAATTCGTTTTGAAAAGGTCACAAAGGTTTCCAGCAAGGCCCATTTAATTGGGTCAGAGTTTACGCCTCCGATTAGAGAACGGTCGATCTTGAGAAAATCGGGGTGTAGTTCGGCAATACATTGAAGGGAGGAATATCCGGCGCCTACGTCATCCAGAGCGACCCGGTAACCCTGACTGCGGTAGTGGTTCAAGGCCTGCCGAAAAACCGCAAAATCCTCAATGGCGCTGTGCTCCGTTATCTCCAAAACGACATTGGCAGGATGCAGATTTTGCTCCTGTAAAAGCTTGCGTGTCTGGCCTGAAGTGAAATCCGGATCACACAGTACCTGCGGATTAATGTTAAGAAATAATATTTCCTTGTCATTGAGAACTCCGGCAGCTGAGGAGATAGCCTTCCTGCGGCAGAGAGTTTCTACGGGATAAAGTTGGCCAATTTTTTCGGCAAAAGGGAATAGATCGCCGACATTCTTAAAAGCGTTGGACCTGCTCAATCTGGCAAGAGCTTCAAAGCCAAAAATGCTGCCGGTGCGCAGTTGTACAATCGGCTGGAAAGCGCTTTTGAGGTACGTGTCGGGCTCTTGCAGTAAACAACTTATTTCTTCCCTGCGGGAAAAATACTGGGGATCAGGCTCGGCTTTGTTGAGTAGAAAAGCTTCCTTAACTGCTTCATACAGCAGATAGTCAGCATTTCTCCCGGGCTTGGTGGTACACAGAATAACGCCTTGTCTAACTTTGATGCCTTCGCCGAGCCAAGGACTGATTCTTTGGTTGAGACGTTCTACTAGCGGTTGGACCCATTTTTCAGGTAATTCGCTAATCGTCCAAGGCGGATTTTTCCCCGGGACGAGATAAACGACAAAATCATCCCCTCCCCGGGTTTCAAGCATTGATTTCACAAACGATTTCTGATGTTTTAACGTCATGGTGATTTCCTTGGTCAATTCATCCAGTATGCGCTTACATGCCTTAATCCCATGGCGAAATTCGATTTCATGGAATTTCACAATATCTAAATAGATTACCCATACCGAATGTCCATTCGCCAACAGACGGATTAACTGTTTGTGCTTTGAGTCATTTAGTCTAAACATGTGGTCACCTCAAGCTCAGAATCGTGTCTGACTTAGTGCTTTGCCCGTTCCTGACAAAAGGCCAAAAAACCTGCGGTTGACTGTATGGTCCGAGGAATTAGAATTTCTGCAGCTTGACGATAACTGTCTGAGCCTCTTTTTGCGGAGGCCAAGTGGTAATGCCGGGCTGCAAAACGCGCGTTTTGTTCCAGCCATGCGCTGGGGTGGGAAAATGAAAGGTACAACCCTTTTCCGGTGGTGTCTATACTCTGAAAATTATCCCTAACCCACTGCTCGAATTCCTGATGTCCGTTAAACATGGCGCCAACAGCGTGGTGGGGCACACACATGTCTTGTACCAAGTGCAGGGCGGCCCCCAGATAGAACATGCTTTTACGGAAGTCTTTCCCTAAACCTGCCAGAAACTTGTAATAATAGAATTGAAATTCCCCCACCGCACCGGGCCAGTGAAAAACGCCTTTCTTACCAACTTGACGGAAGTAGTGAGAAGCATTTTTCCAACCCTGGTCTGCCCACAACAGGCCCCGGCTGATTTCTGTGCGAAAGGGTTGGAAGTAGTTCAGAACGTCAGTTTTTTGGTCGTTCCCCAACAGCTCCAGGGCCTTGTCCAGGCAGTTGACATGGGTTATGCCGGGAGAGTCCAAAAAATACTGGAGCGGGGCTAAAGAAGAAAGGACTATTTTGGCCATCCTGCCAACCGGGCTTATGGAATAGTGCTCCATCGTAACCTCCCAATATTTATTGTGGCAATTCCATTTTAGCGAGGATTGTTTAAGCCATTGTTAGCTTAGTCTAAAGTGTAAGTAAAGTACTGTGCCCTGGTGTGACATTCCGGTACAAATAAAAAAGGAGCAAGGTTAGACCTTGCTCATGACAAACATCAATTTACTCCAGGATTGCCTGGTCTGAAGCGATAGCCGATGCCGTGTACAGTTTCAATGCTTTTACCGATTTTTTGCAGCTTGTATCTTAGGTTGCTCACATGGACATCTACTTTGCGGGCGCCTTCAATGCTGTCGCAACCCCAGACTTGCTCTAATAAGTACTCCCTGCTGAACACACGGTTGGGATGAAAAATGAACATTTTCATTAGGTCAAACTCTTTGACTGTCAGATTAACGGGCTGACCGGCTAAAGATACCGTATAATTGTCAGGCCAGATTTCCAAATTTCCCAGACAAATTCTGCCGGCAGAACCTGCATTAGACTCGCTCCGTGTACGCTCCCTTAGGCGGGCTTTTATCCTGGCAATTAGCTCATCCCGACTGCAAGGTGTGACCACGTAATCGTCAGCCCCCGCCTCAAGCCCGACTACTTTGTCTGACAACCGTTCGCTTGCGCTCATGATAATCACCGGGACTTTAGCTGTTTTTTTCCTGCTGCGCAAGCGGCTGCAAATTTCAAGAACGCTGGGGGAAGGCGCCCCCATGTTGAGGATAATCAAATCAGGTGCCTCATTTTGGGCCTGGAACAAGGCCATCCTACTATTGTAGCCTGTAAAAACTTCGAATCCTCCCTGTTCAAGGGTACAACGTATGGAGCCTTGACTCGGGGTGTTCTCTTCAATCAGCAAGATCTTGCCCACAGGAAAACCTCCCGGACCTATGTAATCGCAGGTTTATGCTAAAAATTATTATAGTGTTAAAGTGTTAACCCAGTATAAACTCTGGGTAAAATGTATTTAAATCTTAACCTGCATGCAGCCAGTGTAGTACTAAAGCAGTTGTCGGAGTTGTCAGGAGCGAGGTTGCAAAACGCTGAGACATTCAGTATACTGGTAGTAATCAAATAGCAGAAGGAATACGCTCAATCTTCCCTGTGGGAAGAGCGGGGGAACCATCTTTAGGGGTGAATCCTGTTATACAGGTAGGGTTAACCTTTTCGACCCGAATCCGTCAGCTAACCTCGTAAGCGTTGAAAGGGAGGACGGCATAGCTTGTTATAGCTTTGCTTCTTCTGGATTTCTTGTTAATCAAGGACCAGGGTACTCCCCTGATCCTTTTGTTTTTGATTAATAAGATTTAGGGGGAGATGCGCTATGCCACAACAGCTAAATCAACAAGTTAATCAGAAACACGTTGAACTCAAGCCTGCGTTAAAACCCAAGCGGGTGCAAATCAAGGACTACCTCAATATTGCGCCTCAAGCAGCTAATCCGGTATCTGGTCAAGCAGCGTGTAAGCCAGGAAAAAGATTTGGCCTATGAAACAACTTGTCACAACCAAAAAGGGGCACGAATGATATGTAGAATTCGTGCCCCATTGTATCAAAAATATTATCCAAATTCACGGGGCCGGCAGCTACCGCCGCCCCCCTTTACTTTTTTCAGCGCATGTAACCAAGTTGTGCCGGATTAGCGCAGATAGGCAATGTAGATGTACACCGATGAGATGCAGATAGATAAAATCATCAGCGGGAAAGCGAGTTTCATAAAACCTTTGAAGCTGATAGCTACTCCCTGTTTTTCTGCCAAACCGGCGACTATTACATTGGCAGAAGCGCCGATAAGAGTTCCGTTCCCGCCCAGGCAAGCCCCTAAAGACAGGGCCCACCAAATGGGTTTTAGATCCGGCATACCTCCGATTTCCCCCATTTTCTGAATCAAGGGAATCATGGTTGCCACAAATGGGATATTGTCTACAAAAGCGGAGGCGATAGCAGACAGCCAAAGTATGAGCATAGAGGTCTGCAGCATTGCTCCCTGGGTGGCTGCCAGGGATTCTTTTGCCACCCATTCTATTACTCCTACGTGCTCCAGGGCGCCAACCAGAACAAATAGCCCTGCAAAAAAGAACAGCGTCGGCCATTCTACGGCCAGAAGAATGTCTTCCGGTTCCTCTCCGGTGATAAGGAGCAAAAGGGTGGCTCCGCCCAGAGCAACCGTTGCCGACTCCAGATGCAGGAACTGGTGCAGTACAAAACCTACGATAGTAAGCATCAGCACACCCAGGGATTTCTTGAGCAGACCATAGTCTTTGATGCTCTGCAATTCGTCGAAAGCCAGTATCTTAGCTTTTTGGGACTCGGATACAACCATGTCTTTGCGGTAAACAAGCTTTAAGATCCACATTGTAACGGCAAAAGTAATAAGCACCGGTACTATAAGGTTAAGCAGAAAGTCCATGTAACCCAGACCGGTTGCGCTGCCTATCATGATGTTGGGAGGATCACCAATCAAAGTTGCCGTTCCTCCGATATTGGATGCCAGTATTTGAGTAATCAAAAATGGTACGGGGTTTAGTTCCAACTCGGTGGTTATGGAGAAGGTTACCGGGACAATGAGCAGCACGGTGGTTACATTGTCCAGCAAGGCCGAGGTCACCGCGGTTATGGCAGCAAGGGACAACATAATCCGCCAGGGGTTCCCTTTGGACAGTTTGGCCGCTTTTACGGCCAAGAACTCAAATACTCCTGTGCGCCTGGTAATGCCGACGATAATCATCATGCCTATAAGCAGGCCAATCGTATTAAAGTCGATTGCCTTTAAGGCAGTTTTCTGGTCAATGATGCCCAGAGATAATACAAGTACTGCCCCCAGCAAGGCTACCACTGTGCGGTGCAGCTTCTCACTGATTATTAGTCCATAAGTAACAAGAAAAACTGTAACAGCCACGGTAACTTGGATATCATGTGTCACTCTTAATTCCTCCATGATTCGTTTTAATGAATAAACTCCACCCTTTACAATCTGTTCTATTAGAGACAACAAAAAGTGGAAAGTCTAATGCGAAGCAAAAGACTTTCCACCCCAAAAGCCAAAATCCTTGATACGAACCAGAGATTCGTTCAACACGGGAAGCAGATATGGATTTGATATTAGTCTAGCATACACTATCTCACTGGTCAATCTGCCAGCATGAACATCAAAAACGCTTTTGCTGAACAAGTCAGGAGGATTGGGGCAGCTGCCAGCCAGCTAAACAAGTTGCTGGATGTCTGAGACAAGTGTTTATAATTAGTTCACAATTTCTCTACAGATTCATTAATATTCAAGGTTAAACTTTGAGTATGGGCTTGGATGCACCAAGGGTCGGCAATGGTGTGTTAATTAAAAAACTCTGGAAAGAGAGGTTGTGGACATGGATTATTTCTCTGAACCCAATCAAACTTATCACAGAAGACCAAGGTATTTACCTTTGGTGGCGGTCGCGCTGATTAGCGCTATCCTCGGCAGCATGTTGTCCCTGGCGGTGGGGGTGAAATACTTTAACCCATCCCAAACACCGGGCGCGGGGTCAAAGGCAACCACGGCAATCCCCACCAGTTCCCCCAAACAGGTTGCGAATATTGAGCCGGCAGCCAGCAGCTTTCAGGCAGTGAATATTGCCAAAGCTGTCGGCCCGGCGGTGGTTGGGGTTGCAAATTTTCAATCGGTCAATTCTTATCGCGGCAACGGATTGTTTGGCGGCGGCGGATCTTCCGGTGGTGGAGGCCTGCAAGAGGTGGGAAGCGGTTCGGGTATAGTGATTGATGCCAACAAAGGGTATATTGTGACTAACAACCATGTAATAGACGGAGCATCCAAGATTGTGGTAACCCTTGCCAACAACAAAAGTGTAGATGGCAAGCTGGTTGGAGCCGACCCCAGAACCGACCTGGCCGTAATACAGGTTACTGACACGAAAGGGCTTGTGGCTGCACCCATCGGAGATTCAAACACGCTTGAGGTAGGCGAGCCTGTTGTAGCCATCGGCAACCCCGGGGGGCAACAGTTTGCCCGCTCGCTGACAGAAGGTGTAATCAGCGCCCTTAATCGGGTCCTGCAGCTTTCAGGAGAAGCAAGCTTTAACCTGATTCAGACCGATGCGGCTATTAACCCGGGAAACAGCGGCGGGGCTTTGGTTGATTGGCAGGGAAAGGTGATTGGCATCAATTCAGCCAAGAACCAGGAACCAGGTTTTGAGGGAATGGGCTTTGCCATTCCTATCTCAGACGCCATGCCAATAATCAACCAACTTATCCAAACCGGCCATGCCAGTCACGCAGGTATTTGGGTCAGCATAGATCAAAACTACAATGCTGAATATGCACAGGCCAGGGGTTGGCCGGCCGGAGCTCTGGTGACTGACGTTTCTGCCAATGGTCCTGCCGCCAAAGCCGGTATGCAGCCGGGGGACATCATTACTCAGGTTAACGGCGCAGCGGTATCTGACTACTATGACCTGACGCATGAATTGTTTAAGTATAAAGCAGGAGACAGTGTAAAATTGGTTGTAGCGCGGAATGGCAAACAAGTCAATCTGCAGGTAACCCTGGCTGAACTGCCGCAAGGCCAGTAAAGCTGCGAAAGCAAGCGGCCAGAAACTTGACCCCCTATAGTTGCCATGTGCACGAAGCCTCGTATCACCGAGTGGTACGAGGCTTCCGTTTTTTTACACCTCAGGAAAGTATATACTCGGCAACTTTTGCCGAGTATATCGAACACGGGCACTGAAATGCGCGCGCTGAGGAAAAACGAAGCGCGCATTTCTTGCCGTTCTTACATACTGAATAGATGCTGGACGGGAAGAGGAAGGAGAATCGTTCCGGGCATAGAATACTGGTATTGTAAATCCGGTATACAAGATTATTGGAATACGGTATACCATTTAGGGGTTGCCTAACCCGGTTTCCCGGTGTATACTGGAAGTACTTAAACGCAACCATTGGACCAAAGGAGATCATTATGGCGACGAGTCAATTGACACCTATTAAATTTGATGACATGGGCCACATCCGGGATTCCGTCTTTTCCACTTTGCGCAATGCGATCCTTGACGGTAAACTAAAACCCGGAGAGCGGCTGGTAGAGCGGGACATTGCGGAACAATTGGGGATCAGCCGTACTCCGGTGCGGGAAGCTATCCGCAAGCTGGAGCTTGAAAGGCTCGTTACCCACATTCCCCGCAAGGGTGTGGTGGTGGCCGGTTTTTCCAAAGCGGACGTGGCGGAGATATTAACAATCCGGACTGTGCTGGAAGGCTTAATTTGCGCTGTTGCTGCCACAAAGATTAAACAACGTGACCTGGACCGGATGGAGTTAACCCTTAAGCAGTTGGCGGACGAGCACAGTAAGGGCAACAGCAAGAAGGTTAACCAGCTGCATGACCGTTTCCACGAAATTATTTACAGGGCTGCAGAAAGTCCCCGGCTCTACGAACTGTTAAGTACCCTGCGGGAGTACATCAACAAGTTTGCCCAGGTGGCGTATACCAAACCCGGACGTACGGAAGAGGCCATGGCTGAACACCTTGTGATCCTGGAAGCTTTGCGCCGGCATGACACTGCGGAGGCGGAAAAAATCGCTAAGCAGCACGTGGAAAATTCCAGCAGGGCCTACATGGACATTGCGTCCCTTTGAAGTTAAAGAAAAGCCCAAAGATAAACACTGGAGGGCTTTTCGGCGCTTTTAAGGTATACCGTATACCAAGTCGCTTGTTGGGAAAAGTGTCTGACGGAAAAACCGGTTAGGTCCGCAAAACGGTTGTTAGCAAATGGATTATGAATCGGGGCAGAGAAAAGTGCGGAGACCGGGCGGTGGGCGTTTTCACCACTCCTGGAAAAGTATTCTGCAGCGAAAACCAGGGGAGGAAACTGTATGGTGACCCAAACGCGGGTGACTGTAAAAACAAAACCCAACAGTTTAAGCCAATACTTTAGGAAAATGAAAGGCTGCAAACGGACGGAGCCATTGTATGCGCCGCCAGGTCTGGATATTCTTCTCGCCTGGTTGGGGGCTT
>JAJZPO010000018.1 GCA_021811155.1 Bacillota bacterium
GTTCCGCATAATTATTTCAATCCACACCGGTAAAGTATACAGTATAAACCGGAAGTATACAGTATCACCTATTCGTGCGGCACTATGACCACGTTTTCCAGGCGTACCCCGCTTGTTCTCACCGCAATATCCTGGAGCTGGGTAATTTGCGCAGTGGTAAACTGGCTCCCCAGGACAGTCAGTGTTACTCCGGCGTTATTGATTGTGGCTACAGCGTCTTTAAAGCCTTTGGACAGCGCCTGGTTTTCGATTTCTCCCTCTTTGGCTATGGTCTGTGCTAATTCCAGCATTTGTTTTTGGGCCGCTTTCCTGGTTTCAGCCGCCGTGTTGGAGTTGTTCAGCAGCTCGTTGAGAAGATCCCTTTGCTGCTGGCGCTGTATGTCCCTCTCCTGACGGAAATTAACGAAAAAGGCTGAACCGGTACCCTGTCCCGCAACTTCCAGCACCCCGCTCTTCTGCTGCGGCGCCTGCTGTTCTTTGCTGCCCGGGCGCAATACCCCGCTGAAACCGAGGTAGATGCAGAATATGCCCACCAGGAAAAGGGCTGCCAGGCCTAAAGGTCTCACTCTTTTCATAACCTATCGTCCCCCTTTGTTCATTGCTTCGACCCTGACTTTGCCGGCCGGAATGCCAAGCAAAGTCTGGACCGATTTTAAAATATGTTCCATGACGTAGGGGTCTTTTGCCCCTTCAGCCACTACCAGCACTCCGGAGATTTGCGGACTGTGCTCTACGATTTTTACCGGTTGGGAACCGCCGCTGTTCGGGGTCCCGGCCAGGACCATCTGAACGTTGTCACTGGTCTGGGTCTGGGTGCGTTTTTGTCCTTGCTGCGGCATTTCTTCCTGTACAGTATTGGAGTGGGTCTGGTTTGCGCCGAACTCGGAGCGGGTGCCGGAAGCCAGGGTAACTGCAACTTTAACCTCCCCGACCCTGTCCATTTTCTGCAGTGCAGCCGCGATTTTATTTTCCAGAGCCGTCTCCAACTGCTCCAGTCCACCCCTGTCCGCCGGTTTGGCCTGCTCCACAGGGGTGGACGGACTGGGGCTTCCCCAATTCCCTGTAAGTATTACAACAACGGCTGCAGCTGCAATCACCACCAAGAGCGCCTGCAATTTTTTGCCTTCAGGCCCGCCACCTTTCAGCCAATTCAGCCAATCCATCTTTCATTCCCCCTTGAAGTGTTCTTATCACTGCCCGGCCCGGAAGTGGACCAGGACCTTTTCCGCCGCAATTCCCAACAAAGTTCCCAGCCTGCTCTGCAAGTCCTTGCTGATTCTTTGCTCCTCAGGACTCAGCGGTCTGGCGGCCTGAATGGATTTCCCCAACCCGTCGACCGGCTGGACCGGCTGGATATCTGAACCGGGAGCGCCCACGTAAACCTCCAGGCTCTCCACTTCCCCGCTTTGTTTGAGATTAGCTTGCAGCGAAACTTCCTTCACTCCCTGTACCGTCAAGGCCAGGGCCTTGGCCTGCTGCTCCAGCGCCTGTTTAAGTCCGTCCATCGCAGCCTGCTTACTTTTGTCCTTGAGGCTTTGCCCCTGCTGCAAGACCTGGGCCAGTTCCTGGTCACTCCCCGCTCCCGTCTCGGACCAGGCCGGAATCTCAAAACTGAGGGGCCTGTCCAGCAATTTGACCACAGGACCAAGCACAGCCATAAGCACAAACAGCCCCATAACCAACTGCACAAACCGCCGCATGGAGTTGTTGGGCAAAAGCAGCTCCAGAAAACTCGCCAGCAGGATAACAATAGCAATATTGCGGACAATAGTCCGAACCGTATCCATACCATCACCTACCAGAAATAAGGTCCTACAAGGCGAAAGACAGAGGCTAAATCAATGTTTCTTACGAAAAACGCTACTTAGGAGACGTGGCTGCTTCAGGGAGGATGAACTCTTCTGGAACAAATTTTCACCTGGTTCTGGAAGTCCGAGCCGCCGTGCTGACCGTAAGCCAAGAAATACCCTCCTCCACCCCACGAAATCAACAAGCACCATTTGGAGCCAAGATTTCGCGGGGACCCCGGCTGGCGGCGGATTTGTCAGGCCACGGGTTAGACATAGGATCATAACGTAAGTCGAACCTGGACCGAGAATTGAAAATTTGTGGAAGAAGTGTTCATCTGACTGCCACATATGACCCTAGATCAGCGTTTTTCGTGCTTTCATCGGATGATCGCTAGCGTAGCATCACCGTCAGATTGCCCGTGGCCAAGATAATCGACACGGCCATGAAGAACATAATGGCCACTGATGCGACACAGGCAAACACCAGTGTCAGGCTGGAGCTCATGGCCTGCAGAGCATCCGCCAGGGAAGAATTGCCCAACGGTTGGACCAGAGCGGAGGACACCCGGTAAATGAGCATTATGGCCACAATTTTTAGCACAGGTATCAGGCAGAGCAGCAAAATAACAATAATGCCCACCAGACCGATGGCGTTTTTCAAGAGCAATGCCGACCCGACCACCAGTTCAATCGCATCGGAAAACCAGCGCCCGACCACCGGCACAAAAGCGTCTGTGGCAAATTTGGCAGAACGCAGGGCCACCCCGTCACTGATAGAACCCGCCACACCTTCAACAGTCATGATGCCGATAAAGATAGTCAGGCTTAATCCCAGCACCGCCTTACTGGCAAAATCCAATAAGGATGCCAGTTTTGAAACCTTGAGCTGGTCGGAGATTTGATTGACTATAGCCAGGATCGCTCCTAAAAACACCAGGGGCAGCACAATATCTTTGATTATAGTTGAGATAAAACTCAGGGCGGAGATAATGAAAGGGTGAAAGATTGCGGCAGTGGTAAAATTCCCCAGGGCCACCAATAACGTCAAAAGGACGGGCAGAAGGGCCTGCATAAACCCCACCATGTCGTCAATGGCCTTTTTTCCCGTGTCAACAGCCAGAGTCAGGGAAGCGAGGGCCAGGGTGATCAGGACAAGATAGCTCATGGTTTGGGCCACTTTACTGACATTGCCTTCAAAGGAGTTCTGCAGATGCTGTAAAACACCGCACAGCACAGCCAGAGCGACCAGCTTGGCCATCAGTCCCGCGCTTGCCCCCACTTCCCTGAACAGGAGTTTGATGATGCCGGCAAAGAAGGCCTGGGGACTGAAGTCAATTTTCCCCGCCTTGAGGTTTGCCAGCAAGTTGCCCAGGTCCAGTTGCGGGAAATAGCTGCGGGTTTCCTGGTCAATTTGGTTAATAAAGCCTTGAACCTTGCTCAGGTCTATGCTCTCCAACTGTGCCTGAACTTTTTGCTCCGTATTTCCCAAGGCCCCAGAACCCTCGGCCAGAAGCGGCGGCGTATGCAGGAAGGCAGAACTTGTCCAAAGGGCAAACAGAAGCAGCAAAAATCTGGAATATCTTGCTCTCAAAACCTGCACCTCCTTCAGACGGACAGGGGGGCTGCAATTTACCGGTTTCCCTTCCGGACGACTCAGGGAATCAACCGGATGATAGACTCCATGATGGCTGCAATTATAGGCAGGGACAGGACCATCACCAGGACCTTGGCTGCAAACTCAACCTTGGCCGCTATAGCGCTCTCCCCGGCGTCCCGGCAAACCTGTGCCCCGAATTCCGCTATGTAAGCAACGCCCACAATTTTCAGCACTGTAGCCAGGTAGAAGGAATTTACCTGGGCATGATCGGCAAGGTCCCCCAGTACGTCCACAACTGCCTTGATTTTTGTCGCCACGAGCAGGAAAATTATTACGCCGGCAGCCACACTTAACAATACAGCTATTTCCGGACGCTGGTTTTTCAGCAAAACCACCAGAACCGCGGCGATGAGCCCAAATCCCACGATTTGTACTATTTCCATGGGTACCCGCCCCTAATAGAGGTTGAAAACTTGTTTCACCAGGCCGAAGAGCTGGCCGATAAACTGCACCACCAGGATGAGCACTACCACAACTCCCCCCAGGGTCAGGAGTTGAGCCTGTTCTTCCTTGCCGGCCTGTTTTAAGACCATGTTCAGTACTGAGATCAGGATGCCGATACCGGCAATTTTAAAAACCAAATCAAAGTTCAAGCTGCGCCACCTCTTTTACAAGATTACCAGGACAATCGCAGCCCCGGCCAAAAAACCCATATACCGCCACACGCGGGCAAGTTTCCGGCTTTGTTCTTCTGCCAGTTCCTCCGCCGCCAGCAAACGGGTACAGCCGAGACGCAGCTTCTTTTTCTCTTCGGTCCGGTCCGTGGTTCCCAGCCCGATGCCGATATGCAGAACAGTGCGCCAGTCCTCAGCGGTAAGGCAAAAGTCCCGCTTCAGTTCCTCGCCAGCCTTTTGCCAGGCTGCGCCGGCGGGGATGCCCCGGGAGATCTGGTCAGCTACGGCAAGAAAAAACTTGCTGGCCGGCTCTTCAACCCCGTTGACGGCTCCGGCCAGGGCCTCCGGCAAAGGTGTGGAGCTGTAGCTTATTTCAGTTTCCAGCGCCCACACAGCCTGGTGGAAGGCCCTCAGCTGCCTGGGCCGCAGGGTATAGCTCCGGGCCATCAAGAGCCCAAAGGCGCCGCTCCCTGCCAATATGGCCAAGAGGCCCAAAAGCCTGATCATGCATGCTCCCTCCCCCGCAGCACCAGGGGCGCTGTGAGGATATCCCTGCCCGTGGCGGGGTCCCAGACCCTTTCCACCGTCCCAACCCCTTGCCTGCGGCTTAAGACTACCCCGCGGCGGAAAACCCCTGTACCCAACAACTCCCGCAGCACCGGTTTGCGCTTGATGTCCTGCTCATCCTGCCCGTGCACTGTTGTGATTACCGTGACCCCGCCGTTTACAGCTTCCTCCAGGGCTGTGATGTCCTCCCGCCTGCCCAACTCGTCTGTAACGATTACTTGGGGAGACATCGCCCGCAAGAGCATGACCATTCCCTGGGATTTGGGGCAGCAGTCGAGAACATCCGTCCTGGGCCCCAGATCATTCTGGGGTATGCCCTCCCAGCATCCCGCCAATTCACTGCGCTCATCGACTACTCCTACATTTAAGCCTGCAAGGCCTGCCTCAGGCTCGCCGCTGCTCAAAATCCGGATCAGGTCCCGCAGCAGGGTGGTCTTCCCCGCCTGGGGCGGCGAGATGATCAAAGCACTCTGGACAATTGATTTTTCAATAAGATAGGGCAAGAGCTTGCGCCCTACCCCCTTGATCTCCTTCGCTATGCGCACATTAAGACTGGATATGTGGCGCACTGTCTTGACGTACCCGCCCTCCACCACAACTTTTCCGGCCAGGCCTACCCGATGGCCGCCGCGCAATGTGAGAAAGCCGTTTCTCAATTCATCTTCCCAGGCGTAGATGGAGCTGCGGGTCATAATCTCCACACTGGAGCGGACTGCCTCGGGGGTCACCGGGAATCCTTTGACCAAGTCACTACCGATCTTCCCCCCAGGATATACTGTGAACTCCAGGTTCCCCCTGCGCAGGAGCAGCGGCTGGCCGGCTCGCATTCGGATTTCCTCCAGCTCTCTCAGCGAACCTGCGGGCAAGCCCCTTAACAAAGAAGCTAGGGGCGGGGCCAGGAGGGATATTACTTCCAGGGAGAGCCGGTCCTCGGACGGCGCGTGCTTGCTTCCAGGCTTAAGGGCAGGCACCTGGCTCACTCCTTCTTCCCAAGTGAAAACTCTGATAAAGCAATCGCTAATCAGACAGAGCCATTTCAGACGGTACTCCGGCGCTTTGCTAATAGATATGTCCGGTTGGACAGCTTTAGAACGGTTCGCCGGCTTGGTGACCCACAAGGTCATGGTTGTTTCCTGAGGCAAAATAAAAACCGTACCTTTGGAGGTACGGCGCTAAGAAAACCAAATGCTTTTTTTGAAGCCTGTCCCTACGGGTCAGGGGGCGTGTAAGCCTGTTCCCAGGCAAAGCGTCCTACTTCATTGTAAGAGACAAGGGCTATCTGGGTGGGTGAATCGGGAATTTCAGCCGGCACAAATTTTACGTTGACCACGGCTTCAATCCGGGATCTTACCCTGGAGGTCTGGCTCCCCCTGACAAGCTTATAGGTCCCAACGCTTTGCACGGTGATATTGTTGACCAGTATCCTGGGATCAACGGTATCCGGAGTTGTGAAATTGTACTCGATGACCCAGGTATACCCGGCAGTGGCAGTGTCACCGGTAGTGGGGTTAACGACATCAAAGGTTCCGTTCGCTGACGAATAATATACCGTACCCCCGCTGGTGGTTATGTTCAGGTTGTTGGAGGGCAGGAGTTTGTCCGCAGGCAGGCCAAAATCAGGATCTGTGATGTCTCCCAGATGGCTGCTTGGATGCTGGATAGAGTATTTTACCTCAAACAAAGCGTTCTGCAGCCCCGAGTCCGCAGCGTATTTGGACTGCCACTTGTTGACCAGGCTGTTGTTGAGTTTCAGCTCCCCGGTAAGCTGCACCAGGTAAACGCTGATGAATATGGAAAATACGGCGATGCTCAGCAAGGCCAGAGGGAGAGCGTAGCCGCTCTCCCTTCGGGTTATTGTGTCGAGTCTCAAATTTCCATCCCCTCGCTCATTGCTGGTTGATGGTAAAGAGCGCTTTGGCGTTACCGTCGGTGACCGTAACCCCCAGGTACCCGGGCGCTATCTTGTCGCCGCTCATGGGGACATTGTTTGTGACCAAGAGCGGGGCATCACTGTCGGCCACATTGTTGACCCACAGCCTCAGGCGGTACTGCTCCGCGTTTTGGTCCCAGTCGGTCTTGGCCCGCAGGGTGGCCTGGCTGCTGAACCCGGCAATGCTGCCAGCCAGTCTCATGGAACCCTTTTCGCCGTAATAAACGTTACCGCTCTTGTCGATACCGAAACCGGTATACTTACCCCCATTGGCATTGTTCACACCGTTGTAGAACAGGGTCAGGATGGCCAGGCTGCCGGAGTCTCCGCCGCCGGTAAACGTGACACCTACCTGGTAGTCGAAGTTCTGAACCTGGCGGTTGTAGTAGAGAACCTTGTCATTGCAGTTGCCTTTCTTTGTGATCTGGCGGACGCTGTCATCGACAGAGCCAAAGCCGCTGACATTGCCCCTGTCGATGCACCAGTCCCCCTGATTGTCATCCCTGTCATCGCCCTGCCACTGATGCTTGTTCGGGCTGTCATCCGCTTCATTCGCGTGCGAAGTCCCGCTGGACCTGACTGTGAACGCGTTGGGCTCATTGACTATTTCAGACTCGCCGTTGCCGAGAACTTGAGGGGTGATTGTCCAAACATCGTAGGTGGTATTATCGGTCACAGCGCTCTTCGCCAGGCTGATGTGCAGCGTATAGTCATCCTTGGCCCTGACCTCATCGGAGAGGCGGCCGTTGCCTATGTTGGAGAAAATGATAAGGTTCGAGTCGGAGTCACTGTAATTTCTGGGGTCAAATGCGGCGCCATGCTTGACGATGATTACCTTTGTATCCTGGGCGCGATGCCCGCTGTCAGTGTGACTGAAGTGGGTGTATTGGCCAGTGATCTTGACATTAGCCACACTGGTGGTGCTCAAACGCCCTTCATCGTCGTCGTAGTCCTCATCGTCCTCCTCACAGGAGCCGGTGCGAGCCCAGTTAAACTGCTGCACATTGATGGAAGGAATATTGTCACCGGTTCCTCCGCTGCCCTGATTGTTATTGCCTCCGCCGGTATGGCGGAGCACAATGGGACTGTCATGAATGCCGGCCACCCTGGCCATGGCCGTGTCCTGAAAGGTCATAACCGAGTCACCGACCTTGACTGTTATCTCCATCTGGACGCGGTCGGCTACGGTTCCGGTCCTGGTGAGCGGGGTAAAAGCCGCCAGGTTGATGGCGTGGATCAAAAAGGTCTTAACCCCGTTCTCCTGCAGGTAAATCTCCTGTTTATCCGCTGAACCGTCATAACCGTAAACTTTGCTGACAACTCCCCTGTCATTTAGAATCTGGATGGTATCACCCGTAGTGGTATTTCCCACCGAAGAGATTACATTAATTCCCGGAGCCTGCTCAATATCGCTCACCATCCTGGTCAGCACCTGCCTGGCGCTGATGCGGCTGTCCATCTCGTCGCGCTGCCTGGCCAACAGTTTTTGGCCGCTGCCTGTGGCGTTCACCAAGGACAAGCCGATTACCGTCAAAATGGTTATGCTGGCCAGAACTTCAACCAGGGTAAAACCTTGTTGACGTTTGGATAATCTGGCAAACAAACGATAGAACATTAAACTCACCTCCCTAGTAATTCAGTTGTCAGGTCCACGTGCCTGTCCTGGCCCGACCAGTTGTCGTGCCACTGTACCGTCACCGTAACCAGCATATCGTTGTACTGATAAGCCCTGTGCTGTGAATACCTAGTCTCCCTTTGCACTGGCGTAACCCAGCGGGTAAAAGTCTTTGTGCGGTTTGCCTGGGTATACTTCTCTATGGTTTGGGGAGATGTGACAAAATCCGAGGTGGAGGAGTGGGAAGTTGACAGCATTTCTTCCAGGTAATCGGTAGCCAGGCTCATGGCAATGGTTCTCTCCTGAGCCTGTTGGCTGAGCATCACACCCCGGTTGATCATCTGGACTAAGGGAATTAGCACAACAACCAATATGACCGCTGCCACAACCACTTCCACCAGGGTAAATCCGGACTCACCTGCAAGCTTGGCGCGCATCTCACACCTCCCTCAAACAAAAACTTGTCCGCACACCGGACAAGCTGGGAGAGAACTTGATTCTCCCGGCAGTCCGGCTGGCCTAACCATATGTCGAGGTTCGAAGTGTGAAGCACGCTGTTCGATCTCATTCGACTCCGTGCCTAAGGCTTCTACCTTGACCTGGCCGTAGCTCCGTGACTTTGCGTCACCAGATTTCCCTGGTTTTGCCCTTAACAGGTAATTTTTTCAAGTGTTTTTATTCTTTGTATTCTGCATCTGCGCGTTGTTTCCTGCCGGATTAGAAAACTTTTTGAAAAAAAATTGGTTTTTACCCGCTCATGGCGGTGTTTTGCCGAAATGTTTACTTTATTAGCTCTTTTCCGATATAGGGGCAGGGCTGCTGCCTTTCTGGCACAGCGAAAGCCCCGAAACGAATTGTTTCGGGGCTCATCACCAGAAAAAATCAATTTTCCCAGGCAAACTTCGTCGTCACTGTTTGCTGCGATACAGTTTGGATATTGACCGCTGAGTCAGGAATGTTTAGAGGTACAAAAGTTACCTGCACACTCTGCCCGATCCGGTATTGGGTGCCGCCGGAGTTCAGGGTACCCACGCTCTCTATCACGAGATTGTAGGTCAGGGTATTCTGATAGGTTGCTGTGCCGGTCGTGGTGGCAGGTGTAGCAGGTTCGGTGCCGTTGGAAATGACGGCCCATTTATAGCTGCCTACCGGTTGGCCGCCCGTGTCCTTCAGAGTCCCTTGGTGGGAAGAAACGACAGGAGCGGCCAGGTTCAGGTCGTTGACGCCTGGCAGCAGGGTGACGCCGTCAGCGCCAAAAGCGTTTTTTGTCAGGTCCCATGCGTAAGTCTTTCCGCCGTTTTCTATGGCTGTCTTAATGTTGTAGAGGGCATTTTCAACTCCCGATTCCGCCACGTAGCGGGCCTGCCAACTTTTGACCAAGCCATTGTTCACTCGATACTCATTGGTCAGGATGCTGAAATAGACGGTAATCAGGATCGAGAAGACTACCAGACTCAGCAGGGCAAAGGGGAGCGCATACCCCCTCTGCCCGGTCACCACGTTAAACCGCACAAATCCACCCCATTTCTAGTATCTGGTTACGGTAAACGTGGCATTTGTTTTCGAGCTGGTAACAGTTACACCCAGGTAGCCAGGGCCCAAAAGCCCGCTGTTATCTGTGGGAACCTTATAGATCGTGGCGACCGGCTTGTCCGAATCCTTAACATTAGTGACCCAGAGTCTCAGCCTGGGCTGCTGCCTGTCCGTGTCAAAGTCGGCTTTAGCCCGCAGCACAGCCTGGCCGCCGGAATAGTTGGACTCACTGCTCGGAATTTGGGTAAAGGAACCCTTGGCTCCATAGAATACCCCGTACTGGTTGACCCCAAAACCGTAGTACCAGCCTCCGCCGCCGTTCGTATTATTCAAACCGTTGTAGAACAAGGTCAGGAGCGCCAATTGGTCAGTTTTGGAACCGCCGCTGGAAATGTTTACAGTCACCTGGTAGTCAAAGGTAGTCACCGGGTGGTTATAATAAAGAATTTTATCATTAGCGTTGACGTTTTTGGTAATTACCTTGTTGAAGCAGTCAACTCGGCCAAAGCCTTGCACATCCCCCCGGTCCGCCACCCAGTCCGGTGTATTATCGCTCTTCCCGTCATCCCATGAGGTGTCGTCAGGTCCGGAAGTTGTGCCGGTCTGATTCTTGCCGCCCTGGAAGCTCCCCGTATTTACGCTGAGCGCCCCCAGCATGAAAGCCTTCTCAGGTTGATTTCCGAAGATATTAGGAGTAATTGCCCAGACACCGTAAGTGGTGTTGGTCACGTTACTAGACTTCAGTTCGAACCAAATGTTAGTCCCAGAACCGTCAGTACGGATAATCTTGGCGCTGCTGCCGTTGTTGGCATAGATTACATTGTCGCTGTTTCCCAGTTTTGAACCTTGCGGCACAAGCACAACGTAAGTGCTGGAATCAACCTTGGTATCAAAGTGGGTATCTACAGCCGAAATATGGATGGTTTGCTGTGCGTGGTATCCATCGACGTCGTTGTCGTCGTCATCGTTTTCGTCATTGTTCTCAGTATTCACCTTGACCACCCCGTTAAACTGCACGTTGTTCGGAGCCACCATGGTGATGCGGGGCACTCCTGTGGTGTTGAAGTTTACGGAGCGGCACACGGCGGTGTCACTCAAGGTCATCTGGGAACTGCCCACGGAAACCGTCATGGAAATGTTAACCTGGTCGTTTTTCCCGGGCGGGCTGAAAAACGCCGTACTGATAGCATGGATGAGATAGATTGTCTGCCCGTTGTTGTCTTTAAGGTATACCTGTTTCTTAGTACTGTCAAAACCGTAAGTAAGGGTTGTGTTATCCTGCTCAGTCAAGAGAATGGTTTGAGGATCAATTACATTCGAGTATTTGGCTGACTGGATGTCCTTCACCATGCGCGTTAAAACCGCCCTGGCGCTAACCCGGCTGTCCATTTCATTGCTCTGCCTGGAGAGAAAAACCTGGCCTTTGCCGGCAGCGCTCAGCACCGCCATGCCGATTACTGAGAGGATCACCACGCTGGCGGTGACTTCCAACAGGGTAAAGCCCCGTTCTCGTTTGAGCCATAGCTTCAACAGCCTTGTTAACATAGGCTCACCTCCCGACTAGTTCACTGGTTAGGGCCACCTGTCTGGTGACTCCTGCTGTATTGTCCTGCCAGGACACCTTTACCGTCACCAGCATGTCATAAAAGATATAGGCTCCGTTTTTTGTCGGATAGGAGTCTTGAGGGGTGTAACTTGCAGAAGTGGTAAACGCTTTGGAAAGATTTGCTTCAACGGTTTGCGTTGTAGTCTGGCTTTGAATTATCCCCGCCAGAGTAGCATTCGTAACAAAATCATTGGGCTGCTGGGGATACTGGGCCTTAATCCGCTCCAACTGCTGCATGGCCAGGCCCATGGCGACAGTCCTGGTCTGGGCTTCCTGGCTCAGCCGCATGCCCCAGCTAATAACCGTGACCAAAGTCATCAAAGCTACCGTGAGGATGATGGCAGCTATCATGACTTCCACCAAAGTAAATCCGGTCTCATTTGAGCGCTCCCGGTGCAGAACTTGCAATAGTCCACCCCCCAAAAGAAAACTGCCCGCAGGTAACGGACAGGCGGAACCCCCATCTACCTGGCGGTCCGGCCGGCATAGCCAGATCTTGAGGGGTCCAGCACGGCGTCAGATCTCAATCGGATTTCGTGCCTCGGACTTCGTACCTCTAAGCTGGCGTTAGCCCCGTGACTTTGCGTCACCAGGTTTCCCTGGTTTTTGCCTTTTTCAGATTGGATTTGTTCTGGCTTTTATTATTTTTTCGACATGCCCGCGAATTTTCCCCGGGGCTTCCATATAAACGGGTCCGAAACACGTATAATTGGGTAATTCATATCCTTGAACTTGAACCCTGTTTTTCACGGCACGCTGCACGCCGTTTAGATGGTGTGGTCCCATAACAGAACAGCAGGACCTGGAGCGGTCCTGCTGTCATTATCAGATATCATAGGTTTGGGGCTCGGTGTAATCCAAGGTGTCTTCATCAATAAAAACCACTGTGTCGCAGTTAGGGCAGGTAAGCTCGGTAACGCCGTCCTCATCCAGAATCTCCGGGTCGAAATATACTGTTTCATGGCAATTTGGACAATCGATTTCCAGCATGTCCTCATCATCCATATCCCTTGCCAGGGAACTATCTTCATAAACTTCCCCTTCCAGGTCGTTAAGATCCTCGTCCAGGGTTTCCACATAGGTTTCCAGTTCGGAATGGGCTTCCCTCAGGTCGGAAACAGACAGGGCGATATCCTGCAGCAGGTTAATCATCCCGTTCAACACCTTGCCCTCTTTGGAATCCTTCCCCAAATCCAAACCTTCTGCCAGGCCCTGCAGATAAGCGGCCCGTTCCGTCAACTCGCGCATGGCGGTACCTCCTCTAAGCTTTTGACTAGAAGATAGTATGCCACCACGCCCCCATTTTAAACAAGAGGCCGTTGAAAAACTGCGTCCGGCTTCGCGCTATACTTGTTTTTGAACGGCCTCTGCTGAGATCTTTCTTATGAAAAATGCTACTCGGGAGAAATGTTCATCCGACTACCACAGATGACCCTCATCCCCTTTTAGGAACACTAAGCCCTTTGGACATAAGTGCCGGTACGGGTATCGATGATCAGGACATCGCCGGTGTTGACAAAGAAAGGCACCTGCACCACGGCCCCGGTTTCCAGGGTTGCGGGCTTGGAGCCGCCGGTTGCTGTGTCCCCGCGCACGCCTGGCTCGGTTTCAGCCACCTGCAATTGCACGGAATTGGGCAAGTCAATGCCGATTACATTTCCCTGGAAAAAGACAGTGCCTATGGACATGTTCTCTTTCAGCCATTTGACTCCATCGCCGATTTGTTCGGCGGTAAGAGTATACTGTTCATAGTTGTTGGTATCCATCACAACGAAATTATCTCCGTCTTTATACAGGAACTGCATCTCACGCCTTTCAATCCTGGCCCTGGGAACCTTTTCACCTGCGTTGAACTTGCGTTCCACCACTGCTCCTGTCTTGACGTTTTTCAACTTGGTGCGGACGAAGGCCGCACCCTTACCGGGTTTGACATGCTGAAACTCCACCACCTGAAAGACTTCGCCTTCAAGTTCAATTGTCGTTCCGGTACGAAAATCATTGGATGAGATCATTTAATGGTTCCTCCTAATTTATCTTTGACTTTAGTAATGCCCTTCAGGCATTTTTTGATGCCGGCCCGGGCATGCGCAAACACATTATAAGATTATCAGTTCTTTTGGCGACTTGGTGAGCAGACTGCAGCCGTTCTCTGTGACTACAACCATATCTTCAATCCTCACCCCGCCCCAGTCAGGCAGATAAATTCCCGGCTCGACCGTGACTACCATGCCGGGTTCCAATACTCTTAGCCCCGCCGGGCTTAGCCGGGGTTCTTCATGTACCGCCAGCCCCACGCTGTGACCCAGACCGTGGCCGAAATTTTCGCCATAACCGCTCCGGCTGATGATCTCCCGCGCAACCTTGTCCACTTCCTGGCCGCTCATCCCTGCTCTGAGCGCTGACAAGGCCGCCATTTGAGCTTCCAGGACCACCCGGTAGATTTCCCGCTGCTTGTCCGACGCTTCGCCTATTACCACTGTTCTGGTTATGTCGGAACAATACCCGTTCACCACACAGCCAAAGTCCATGGTGAGAATGTCACCCCTGGCTGCCCTTCGCCCGCTCGCCACACCGTGGGGCAAGGAAGAGCGGGGACCGGATGCTACAATGAACTCAAAGGCGGAAGCTGATGCTCCGTTTCTACGCATGAAAAACTCCAGCTCGAGCGCGATCTCAAGCTCTGTCATGCCGGGCTCCAGCCAGGTCAGAATGTGGGAAAAGGCCCTGTCAGCCAGTTCACAGGCACGCCGTATCTCAGCCAGTTCCACATCTTCCTTGATGCTGCGCAGGTTTTCGACGAACCCAGCAACCGGAACCAGCCTGCTCTCTGTGAACTTTTCCTGCAACAACCGGAACTGTTCATAGGTGACAAAATTCTGTTCAAAAGCCAGATTGGCCAGGCCCCGGGCATAACCTGCCAGGTCATCCCATATCACCTGCCCGTGTTTTATCACCCTGAAAGATGGCGCCTGTGCCGCGGCCTGTTCCATGTAGCGAAAATCAGTAAATAAGAGCGCCTCAGAAGAAGTAATGAGAAGCGCACCGGAGGAGCCGCTAAAGCCGCTGAGATAGCGCCTGTTATCCGGCTCCAGGATAAGAATACCGTCTAATCCCTGCTCGAGCAATTGTTTTCTAAGTTTTTTCAGCCTGTCCAGCCAAAACACCCCCGTGTTGTTACTTCTCCCGGCCATTTTCGGCAAATTAGCCCTCTCAATACCTAAGAAATTTTACCATAATTTTTGACTATTGTGTAGGTCTTATGCATTGTGCCTGGCGCTCAAACAAAAAACCTCCTGATAAGGAGGTTGGCTGAATCACTGGCGGGGAGAGTGAACGATATCGATGTTGGAAATCATCACCTGGGTTTCGGAGAGGGTGACATCGGGGTTGCGCACCACGGTGTGCACCTCCGTCCTGGGCAGAATGATATGGACTTCATGGGGGACATTGTTGTCAATCACCCTTTTCAGCTCAAAGTCTATTCCTGCGATATTTACCCCGATGTGGTCCATGTTTTTGCCCGTAAAACACTCGCCTTCCAGCGGTGAATCGCTGTAGCTGCTTGCACCCGGATTGCTGCCAAAGCGGGTCTTCGGATTGCCTTTTGCTCCTGGCAGTTTCACTACCTGGCCTATTTCCAGCTTATCAGGGTCCACCCCTGGGTTTAACCGCAGCACCTGGTCAAGACTCGTCCCCAAACGTTTAGCCAGGAGATAGAAATTATCTCCTGGCTTGATTTTATAGGTACCGGCGCTCGCATCGCTCATCAGGCATTCCTCCTCTGATTAGCATATGCCTGCTTTTGCCAAATGTCTACCCTGCAAAGGGGTCAGCTTTGCCCTGAGACTCCACCATAGGCTGGTAAGCGTAACCCGGCAGGGGTGTCCTGGCGAAATAAATCTGGACGGTCATAGTCCCCCCCATGGCTTTGTCAGCTTTGTTCAGGGAAAAGTCCCCTACGGTATAAGTGCGCTGGGCGCTGTTCTCCAGCGCCTTGACCACGTTAAAGACTGAGGCGTAGCTGCCGGAAAAGCCTATTCTGACTTGCCGGCGATCCAGCTCCGGGTCCAATCCTTTGGCGGCTGCTCCGCTATCCAGAGCAATATTCTTTACTGCGACGCCGTTGGCCAGAAAAGTATTTTCTACATCCTGCATTACTGTAGGCAGGGAGTCAACAGTTGGCAGTTTATGCTGCAGGTCTGAGGCCTGGGTACCCAGGCTAGCCTTCAACCCATCATAGTCCTTTTGTTTTGCCAGGAGCGCCTTGTTTTTGCCCACCTCGGACTCCAGGCTCTGGATTTTATCTTTGGCATCCGAGATCCGGCTGTCATAACGGGTAAACCAGAAAGAATAAAAGCCGTAAACGAGCAGGGCCAGCACAGCGACCATAGCGATAACTTTTTCCCTGGGCTGGAGTTTGATGCCTTTAATCACTTGCCCTGGCCCCCTTTCGCGTAATTCAGCTTGATTTCAGCCTGCACCGGTTTGCCTGCATCATGAGACAAAGACTGGATGGTGACGGCAGAAAAATTCTTTTCCTGCTTGAGAGAGTCCATGAATTTTTCAACAGGCACGAAAGAAACCGCTTCCAGGCGGATATCTATGCCCCCGTCTTTAATATTGACGCTGGTGAGGCTGACCCCGGCCGGAGTACGGGCCTGGATTCCGTTCAAAACCACATTGGTGCCCAGGCCGGAACTTGCCAGTTTTTTAAGCACGTTCTGCTCTTGGTTCACTTGTTCCTGCATCTGCTGCACTTTTTGGATGTCGGCAACCTGTTTCCTTACCCGGTCCAGGTCGATCTGGGCTGCCGCCTGGTCGTTATTCAGGGAATAGAGATAGATGAACTGCCATGCCCCCAACCCCGCCATGGCAATCACTGCCAGGATTGCCAGCCACTGCACGACCTTGTGCGCCACAGATGCGGCTGGGGGACGGAATTCCCGGGTCAGTAAGTTAATCTGGACTTGAGCCATTATTTTAACCCCCTGACTGCCAGACCCAGGGCCGGCGCAAACACGGTCTTAAAGGCCTCCAGGTTGGCCGGCGCCGCCAGCCGCTTGGGAATTTTGAGCTTGTCGTCCAGGCTCCCTAATGTGACCGGCAGTTCAAGCCTGCCGGCGAGATAGTCAACCAGTTTAGCCAGTTGGGCCCCCCCGCCGGCCAGGACCACCTGCTGCACCGAATGCTCCTTGTTCTGGCTCTGGTAAAAATCGATGGAGCGCTTCAGTTCACCGGCCAGATCATTCATCAGGCTGTTGGCCTCAGCGGGCAAATCGCCCGCCAGTTTGCGCTCTTCCGCTTCTTCCGGGCCAATGGAGCGCTCCATCACCAGCGCCCGGGTAAAGCGCTGGCCGCCAAAGGAAATGCTGCGGGTAAAGCGGGGCACATCTCCCTCAAACAGGCAGATGTGGGTGTGGGCTGCGCCCACTGAGGCGATGAGATCAAGACCCCCTGCTGTGATCTTGCGGTTTCTTTTAAACAGGATCCTCGCCAGGGCCAGGGCCTCCAAATCAAACACCTTGGGCTGCAGCTTGGCCTGATTAAAGATATAGAGCAGCTGCTGGACAACGGACTTGCGGGTAGCCACCACCAGCACTTCTGTCTGCTTCGCTCCTTTGTTTTCCCCTACCACCGCATAATCCAGGACCAGGTCTGTGGGCGGTATGGGAATCTGGCCTTCGGCCTGAAAGCGGACAGCGCTGTCCAGCTCCTTTTTCTTCATCGCGGGCAGGGACATCTGGCGCACAAACACATACTGGCCGGGGACAGTGGCCATCACATGGGGATTCTTCACCCCCAGGGTGTTCCATACCATGTGGATGGCTCCCGTCACCTGTTCCGGGTTGCGGATAATGCCGCCTTCAATGGCCCCTGCAGGGGTGGGCACAGCGGCAAACTTCTTCAATTCCCTGTTGGAGCCAACCACTACCCCCTTCACCGAATAACTGCCCACATCGATGGCCACGGTATCAGAGGCGAATAATCCCATTGAAAAAACCTCCTTTACGCTTGCACCCTTCTCTCATTGCCAGCCAAGAAATTTTAAATATAAGTTAATTAACTGCTGCCCGAAAAACAGGGCCGCCAAGCTCCCCAGGGCCAGGTACAGGCCAAAGGGCAGCTGGGTTTTGCGGTTTCCTCCCCGCAGGGTTATCACGACCAGCCCGGCCAGGGAACCGGCCAGAGCTGCCAGGAATATGGCTAACCCAACCAAGGGCCAGCCCAGAAAGACTCCCAGCATCAGGGCAAGCTTGATGTCCCCTTCCCCCATGCCGCCGGGATAAAAGAACCAGATAAGGAAGAAAAACAGGGCTGCGCCCAGGCCTGAGGCCAGAGCCTGCCAAAAGGGCGCCGTCCCGGGCAGGAAGGAAAAAGCGAGACCCAGCACAGCCCCGGGCAGGACTATGATGTTCGGGATAATCAGGTGTTCCAGGTCGATAAGGGCTATTACCACCAGCAGGCAGATAAAAATCAACCTGGCCAGGAGCGGCCAGCTGAGGCCGCAATTCAGGTAATCGGCCGCAAAGAGCAGGCCGGTTGCGGCTTCAACCAACGGGTAGCGCCAGGATATATGGGAACGGCATTGCCGGCACTTTCCAGTCAAGAAAAGATAGCTAAGCAAAGGGATATTGTCGTACCACTTAAGGACGCAGCCGCAGGCGGGGCAGTGGGACCCCGGCCAGGCGACGGATTCCCGGCGGGGAATCCGGTAAATGCAGACGTTGAGAAAGCTGCCGATAATTAGGCCGAACAGTAGGAATATTATGCTCATCTAATACACCGTTTCCGCAATAAATTAAGGGAGGCAGAGGCAACCAGGGCCTCTGCCTCATAGATCTTCGATTAGATTAGCTGCCGCTCGACCAAGCTGGAGTTGAACCTACACTGGTACCGCTTAGCTTGTAGACACTAACATTTCCGTTAGCGTTAACTACAAATACACTGTCAAAGTAAGTCGTTCCGCCGGTTCCTTGCGAAACAGCCGGCTGCGAGTTGAGATATTTTACATGGTTCAGAGATTGAGTAGTGGCACTAGAATCATCAAGTAATGTTTTAACTACTTCACTTGAAGTAATAGTAGTACCAAAAGGATAGGCTCCATTGTCAACATAATAACGGTCAATGGCATCTTTGATGGTTTTGCCGGTTGCAATATCCGCTTTCAGTTTGGAGTTGTCAATGATACCAGCAAACTGTGGGATAGCGACAGCGGCCAAGATGCCGATGATCACGACGACCACCATCAGTTCGACCAGGGTGAAGCCTTTTTCTTCCTGGCGCAGCCTGCGCAGGGCCTGAGCAAATTTGTACATAATCTTAACCTCCCATAAAAAATATTTCTTTTTCCCGGTGAAACCACCTGGCGCTTCCGGCCAGTCCCTGTCCCCGGGTAGACCTTCGGGACTCCCCACCGCTCAGCGGCCCGGTTGAGAGCCAAGCCCCTACATCATGACTCCGCTCCGGCTGGGGTAAGCCGGGCTGCCGCGGGCACCTCCTTCCACTTTGGACTCCTATTTTGGCAAGCAATGAATATTGCCCCAAAATACTTATTTGATCTGGCTGAAGATGCTGAACATGGGGAGCATGATGCTGGCCACGATCCCCCCGACGACTACAGCCAAAAAGATAATCAGGAAAGGCTCGATCAGAGAAGTCAGGCTGTCCACCATCACCTTGACCTCCCGGTCATAAAAATCGGCGATGCGGTTGAGCATGGTTTCGATGGCGCCGCTCTCTTCCCCTACGGCAATCATCTGGGTAACCATGGGCGGGAACACGCCCGAGGCCGTGAGCGGGCCGGAAATGCTCTCACCCTCTTTGATGCTGTCCCTGGCAGCCGCAATTCCCCTGGCCACGACGGCGTTCCCGGCCGTTTTCTCCGTGACCTCCAGGGCCAGGAGGATAGGCACCCCGCTCTTGACCAGGGTGCCCAGGGTCCTGGTAAAGCGGGCCACGGCAATTTTTAAGATCATCGGCCCGAAAACGGGCATGCGCAGCGCCCAGGAGTCAAGCTGCTGACGGCCCTGCGGCGATTTACGGTAGCGGTTAAACATGTAAATGAGCACAACCAGGGCGCCAATCATGTAAGGGAAGTAAGCGCGCATTACATTGCTCAGGCCGAGGACAAATGTGGTTATGGCCGGCAGCTTAGCGCCAAACCCCTTGAACATTTCAGCGAACTGGGGAATGACGAAGATAATCAATACATTGACCACTACCAGGGCAAATACCGAAATCACCGCCGGATAGGTGGTAGCTGATTTGATTTTTTCCCGCAGCTCATGTTCCTTGTCAAAGTGCTCCGCCAGCCGCTCCAGGGCCTCGTCCATTACCCCTCCCACTTCCCCGGCGCGGATCATGTTCACAAACAGCTGGGGGAAAATCTTGGGATGGGCGCCAAAGGCCTGGGAAAGGGAGGAACCTTCCTCCACGCTCTTTTTAACCTGGAGCAGGATGTTCTTAAAGGTTTTGTTTTCCTGCTGCGCGCAGAGGATTTCCATACAGCGCAAGAGGGCAATCCCGGACTGGATCATGATGGCGAACTGGCGGCTGAAAATGGCGATGTCCTTGAGTGTGACCTTGGGACCGAAAGAGATATTGATATCCCTGGACGAATCCTTGGCCTGAACCGAAATGATAATATACCCGGCTTCCCGCAGCCGGTCCACAACATTTTTTTCATTGTCGGCTTCGATTGTCCCGGCCAGGGCTTTGCCGTTCAGGTCCCGCACCTTGTAGCTGAAAGTTGCCACCGGGTACCCTCCTTAAAAGCCAAAACTGGTTTTCTTCAGCGTCTCCGGGTCAAGCATTTTTCTTTCCGCCTCGTCATAGGTAATCAGGCCCGCTCCGTAAAGGTCCAGGAGGCTCTTGTCCATGGTCTGCATGCCGTACCTGGCGCCGGTCTGAATCGCCGTGTAGATCTGGTGGGTCTTTCCTTCCCGGATCAGGTTGCGGATAGCGGCAGTGGCCACCAGCACCTCAATGGACGCCACCCGGCCGGTGCCGTCTGCTTTAGGCAGGAGCTGCTGTGCCACCACCCCTTGCAGGACTGCTGACATGAGCACCCGGATCTGCTGCTGCTGGTCTGAGGGGAAGACGTCGATAACCCGGTCCACGGTCTGGGTCGCATCGTTGGTGTGCAGGGTGGATAAAACCAGGTGGCCGGTTTCCGCCGCTGTCAGGGCCGTTGAGATGGTCTCCAAATCCCGCAGCTCGCCCACCAGAATCACGTCAGGGTCCTGGCGCAGGACCGCCCTTAAGGCTGCAGAAAAGCTTTGCGTATCGGAACCCAGCTCCCGCTGGTTGACCAGGCTTTTTTTATGGCGGTGCAGATACTCGATAGGGTCCTCCAGAGTGATGATGTGGGCGCGGCGGTTGGCATTGATATAGTCAACAATAGAAGCCAGGGTCGTGGACTTGCCGCTTCCCGTGGGACCGGTCACCAGCACCAGTCCTTTGTGGAGCTTGGCCAGCTCCAGAATCACCGCCGGCAGCCTCAGGCTTTCAAAAGACGGAATGCCAAAAGGAATTATCCGCAGGACCAAGCCAACAGAGCCCCGCTGGCGGAAGACGTTGACGCGGAAGCGCCCCACCCCGGACAGGCTGTAGGAAAAGTCAACTTCACCCGTTGCGGCAAACCGCTCCTTCTGCTCGTGATTCATCATGGAGAAGGCCAGCTGCTTGGTGTCCTCCCCTGAAAGGTTGGTGGAGCCTACCGTAACCAACTCGCCGTGAATGCGGAAGGCCGGAGGGCTCTCCACCGCCAGGTGAATATCGGAAGATTTCTTTTCCGCGGCTACCCGCAGAATATCCTGGATTGTAAACATCTAAACCATCCTCAATAGGTGGAAATTACGGTCATGGCCTCTTCCAGGGTGGTAAGACCCGCCCTGGCCTTGGCGATGCCGTCCATTCTCAGGGTCTGCATCCCGGTCAGTACTGCGGCCCGTTCTATCTCGGCTGTACTGGCCCGGGCCAGAACCATATCCTTGATCTCCTGGTTGTACACCAGGAGTTCCTGCACGGGTATCCTGCCCTGGAAGCCTGTGTTGTTGCAGAGGCGGCAGCCTTTGCCGCGGTAAAAGGTCAAATCGTCCTCAACGCCAAGCCTTTTGGCAAGCGCGGGGGAAATCTGATAGGCTTCCTTGCAGTGCGGGCAAATCTTGCGCACCAGCCTCTGAGACATAACCCCGATGATGGAAGAAGAGATCAAAAAAGGTTCTATCCCCATGTCCATCAGCCTGGTGATGGTAGCAGCGGCGCTGTTGGTATGCAGGGTTGACAGGACCAAATGCCCTGTCAGGGCTGCGCCAATGGCTATAGACACAGTCTCAGTGTCCCGGATTTCCCCCACCATCACCACGTCGGGGTCCTGCCGCAGGATAGCCCTGAGGCCGCTGGCAAAAGTCAGACCCGCCTTGGCGTTGACATTGACCTGGTTGATACCGGTCAGGGTATACTCTACAGGTTCTTCCACCGAGATGATATTGGTTTCTTCGTCATTCAACTCCTGCAGCGCCGAATAGAGGACGGTGGTTTTGCCGCTCCCGGTAGGGCCGGTAATCAGGAGCATGCCATTGGGCTGCTGAATCAGCTGGCGAAAGGTTTCGACCATGTCTGGCTGCATGCCCAGCGCGTCTATGGGGCGCAGGCTGCCCGATTTGTCGAGAATCCGCATCACAATTTTTTCCCCGTGCACGGTGGGGAGGGAGTTCACCCGCAGGTCAATTTCCTTGCCCTCCACCTTCATCGGGATGCGGCCGTCCTGGGGAATCCGCTTTTCGGCGATGTCCATACTGGCCATGATTTTGAGCCTTGAGAGAATTGCCGCCTGGGTTTTGCGCGGGGAGGACATAGCTTTGTGCAAAATGCCGTCGATGCGGTAACGTACCACCACTTCTTTTTCCTGGGGTTCTACGTGGATGTCGCTGGCCCTGCTGGCCACCGCCTGGGCAATCATCGAGTTAACAAACTTGACAATAGGGCCTTCTTCGATGATTTCATCGACATCTTCTTCTTGCTGCAAGGTCTCTACTTCGGGACCGTAATCCTCCATCATCTTGTCAAAGGATTCCTTAACCCCGAGGTACTGCTTGATAGCCATCATGAGGTCAGTCTCAGCAGCCAGAACAGGCGTAATGTCGTTGCCCGTGGAAATTCTGATGTCATCAATAGCAAAAACATTAAGAGGGTCAACCATGGCCAATATCAACTTGTTTCCCCTTTTTCCAATGGGGATCACTTTATGGCGCAGAGCCAGGTTTTCGCTGATCAATTGGGCTGTCTGCGGGTCCACCGGAGTTTTGGCAATATTCACATAGGGAATGCCCAGCTGAAATTCCAAAACCGCCATCAGGTTGGGCTCTGACAGATATCCCATCTGGACCAGAATAGTACCGATTTTCTCCTTGGCGTTGGCCTGCACATCGAGGGCTTCCTGCAACTGTTCCGGGGTGATTAGGCCGTGCTCAATTAAAATTTCGCCTAGAAGTTTGCGCCCGCCAATGCTCATTTTACTTCTCCCGGAAAGGAAAAATTTCTATCGTTGAGTTGATTATTCTCCTATTACTCAGAAAATCCTCCTTTTCACAAACAAAAAAAATTACTAATGGTGGTAAATTGGACCAATTTCAACGCTATTAGACATTCGCAACAAGTTCTGGATTTCAGGTGGGAAAAGGCACAAAAAAAACCGGCCTCCCGGTTTTTGGACAGCATACAGGAATTCAGAATAGGACAAAGGGGACGGTTCTTGCCGTCCTAGCAAATCCTGTTGAATTTTGATGCTGACTCACCTCACTTGCCGCAAACGTAGACGGCATTCATAAAGGGGCCCCCGCGAAATTTAGGCCCAAAAGACCAGTCCCAGGAATTTCGCGGGGATAAGGAAGCGAGCATTCGTGCCAAATTGGGGTCCCCACGAAATTAAGTCCCAAGAGAAGTGCACCGGAATTTCGTGGGGTAATCGGAAGGGCGCTCGCCGAGCATGCTAACGGCTCCTCCGTAATGCTTCTCTACGCAGAAAGAAAATTCACCCTTGAGCTTAGCGGCCTGTTTCATTACATCAGTGATGCCGTCAAACGGCATGCAGGTCTGAGTTCCGACCCCAAATTCAACCCCCTAGTTAAACACTTCTTTATATGAAGCAACCTGCCATCCCCCGCTGGGATTGGGGATGATGATCACTTCCAGCTTGCGCACTGCGGAGCCGCTTTTGCCGGTTGAGAGAACTGTAACACCAGGGTTTGGCGTCCCGAAATCCAGGCTGAAGGAGCCTGCGCCCAAAGTGTAGCTTGACTCCGGCCGCCAGTCCGGATCGATGGCCAGCTGGGAACGTGCCAGTTCAACCCCGGCTTCGGCCAGGTAGAGGGCCTGCTTGCTCTGGACATAGCGGGTGGTCATGCGCAGATCCGCCTGGGCCAGATACAAGTAGGTCGAGGAAAGCAGAAAGACGGCCAGTACGGTAATCAGGCTAATCAGACTGGCTCCGCCTGCCTGATTCCCTCTTAGTCCGCCCGCCGTTTTATTGTCAGCTTCCATTGGTTTTCCACCCCGTTCTGCCTGGCTGTGATAACCACGTCCCAACGCCCGGCCCCCATGTCGGCAAAGTCTACCTGTTCCACATAACTGGCCACCGGATTGGGGACACCGTCAGTTTCCTGGTACAAATCTTTTACACCGTTGTAGTCCTTGTCAGCAACATAGAAATATACGCTCTGGTTGTTGGAGCGGGTTACTTTTAATATCCCCGGCCCGGTGAGCGCAACGGTTTTTGCCTGCCGGATTTCCCTGTCCAGCAAGCCGGCAGCGGCGCGGGCAGACTGCTGAGTCTCAATCTGACTGTTTCCCCTGGCGAATATTCTTGTCTGCAGGGTAAGGGTTTGGGCGGCGATGCTGACAACCAGGCCCATGAGCACCAGCGCCGCCAGGACCTCAATCAGGGTAAACCCCTTTTCTCGCCCGCCCATGTCAGCGCCGCGAAAGGTAGGTTGCCAGTTCAACCCTGCCCGGGTCCGGTCCAAGCGACCAGCTGCAAGACAATCTGATTTCCAGAAGGTTTTCATTTCCGGCAACCCAGGAGCTAAACACCTGTAAGCTCATGCCGTTTTCCAGCCTGGTTTCCACCGTTTGGCCAGGCTCAATCCTGCCGGAGGCCAGCCCCCCTTCTACTCCCATGCCTTTGATTATTTCCAGTTCCGTCTGGGCCAGATTAACGGCTTTCGCCTTCCACTGGCTCAGGTACATAGTCCGGCGGGCGCCGGCTGAGACATGAAACAAAGTGGAGATGCCCACGCTTAATATCAGCACTCCCACAACCGCGTCCAGCAGGACAAAGCCTCTTTCCCGTCTCATGAACCTGTCACCCTTCCCGTGTTTGCATCCAGAACATAGGTTTTGCCGGTCGGGCTTGGGGGAATCCCGCTTAGATAGGGCCCGTCCCACCCCGGTATCCCGCCTGCCGGATTCTGCAAGAGGTAACTGAGTTCAGCCGGAATCACGCCTGTATCCAGGCGGAACTGCCTGACAGCCCCCTCAATCAGCTGAATGTTGGCCTTATCAGCCTTGTCACCCGCCTTGCCCAGCATGGAGGTAACATTTGGCGCAGCGATAGTGAAAATCACCCCAACTATGATGATTACGGATAACACCTCAACCAGGGTGAAGCCCCGGCACTGTTTAATTAGTTTGCTGGACATGGCAACTCCCCCCCCGGACCGGCACAGAAAATGTTCGCACTTTGCCTGGGGTATTCCTCTCCTGCCCGGTAGTAATTACCGTCAGTTTCCTTTGATTTTCACCACCTTTCCCCATGTTCCGAACTATGTTTTAGCCACAATATAGAAAACCACAAATCTCACCTAATCAGGCGTAAAAAAAGTAAAGCGCCCTCAAAACGAGAGCGCTTCAACAATCTTGATTATACGGGTTTTCGCCGGCTGCGGCTAGCAAACCGTCCTGAACGCCTGCAGGATGTCCTCCTGCTGCAAGCCCTGGAAAACTTCCGCTTTACCGATTTTGACGGGCAGGACAAACCGTATTTCCCCCGCTACAACCTTTTTGTCGTAAGCCAGGGCCTCATACAGCTCCCCGGGTGTCAGTCCTGTACCTGAAACGGGCAGCCCTGCCCGTTCCAGCAGGGATATGATTTCCTTCAAATCGTGTTCCGGCAAAATCCCCAAACTGTGGGACAGCCGGCTCGCCGCAGCAATCCCCAGGGCTACAGCCTCACCGTGCCGGTAACGGCAGTACCCGGTAACGCTCTCCACGGCATGGCCAAAGGTGTGGCCAAGATTGAGCACAGCCCGCAGTCCCTGTTCCAACTCATCCTGCTCCACCACCCCCACTTTTACCCGGCAGGAGCGGGCCGCCATCTCCGCCACGGACGCATGGGAAGCAGCGAGTATTGCGGCCAGACTGTCGCGGATATAGTAGAAGAGAGAGGTATCGGCTATGATTCCATGCTTGATGTTCTCCGCCAACCCCGTCAGGAGTTCCCGGTAGGGCAGAGTCTGCAGGGTCTCCAAATCGCTCCAGACCAGCAGCGGCTGGTGAAAAGCCCCAATCAGGTTTTTCCCCCTGGCATGGTTTACTGCCACTTTGCCGCCGATACTGCTGTCTACCTGGGCCAGGAGAGTGGTAGGCGCCTGTACCAACGGCAGGCCGCGCAGGTAGGTCGCAGCGACAAAGCCCGCCATATCCCCGGTAACTCCCCCTCCAAGGGCAACCACCGCAGACCGCCGGTCAAGCCTGGCCGCGGCAGCAGCGTCAAACAGGCGCGAGGCTGTCTGCAGGTTCTTGTGCTCCTCCCCGTCCGGAATCACTTCCCTGGCCACTGTGAAACCTGCCTTTTCCAGGCTGCGGCTGACTTTATCACCGTAAAGCTTGTCTACAGAACTGTTTGAAACCAACAGGGTTTTGGGAGAAAGTCCATATTCGTTTAAAGCGGGTCCGAGCCCGCTCAGGATTCCTTCCCCAATACAAATATCATACCCCGGCCCTAGATTAACCCTGACCTTTTCCATACCCCTTCTCCTTCAGACGCTCAATGATAAGGTCTGCCACCTCATCGGGAGTCAGTTCGGAGGTATCTACCTCAATGTCTCCCTGCCGGTAGGCGAACTCCCTTTGCTCTAGAAGTATTTGAATTTCGGCGAGTGGATTCGCTTTGCGCAGCAAAGGCCGGTCCCCCTTCCGGGAGACCCGTTCAAGAATCACCTCCGGCGCTGCCCGCAAAGTAATCAAGACTCCGCTTCGCCTGAGCGCGGCCATGTTATCCGGATCAAGCGCTGCCCCCCCGCCAGTGGCCAGAACTATTCCGCTTAGGGCAGCCAATTTATGCACAACCAATTTTTCTTCCGACCGGAAGCGGATTTCGCGGTAGCGGGCAAAGATTTCGGGAATTTTCATACCTACCGCACTTTCAATTTCCTGGTCGGAGTCAAAAAATTCTCTGCCCAGCCTTTGAGCCAGGCGTTTGCCCACGGTGGTCTTTCCCGTTCCCATCATGCCCATAAGCACGATGTTTTTAAGTCCTCTTATATCTCTCATCTGGTCTTAACATACTCCCGGTAATTTCTTAACTCAGCCACCAAGTCTTCCATATGGTCCGCAGGGAATTTCTCCAAAAACGCATTGGAGATTTCCCAGGCAGCGGCAGCCTCGGCCACTACGGCGGCTGCAGGCACGGCACAGATATCAGACCTCTCCACAGAAGCCCTGATGCTTTCCTTGCCGGCCATATCTACGCTCGCCAGGGGAGAATAGAGCGTAGGAATAGGTTTCATTACTGCCCGGATAACCACGGGCTCACCATTGGTCATCCCGCCTTCGATGCCCCCTGCCCGGTTGGTCAGGCGGTAATACCCCCGCCCGGGCGCGTAGGCGATCTCATCGTGAACCTGTGAACCCGGCAGGCTGCCGGCCTGAAAGCCCAGGCCAAACTCCACACCCTTGATGGCCTGGATGCTGAGCAAGGCCTGAGCCAGTCTGCCGTCCAATTTCCGGTCCCACTGCACGTAGCTGCCAAGACCGGGCGGCAATCCCTCAACCAGGATTTCCACTACCCCGCCCAGGGATTCGCCCTTCAGTTTTGCCTCGTCTATGGCTGAGATCATCCGTGCCCCTGCTCGTGGATCACCGCAGAACACTTCCGATGCCTCAACCCTGGCCCAAAAACCCGCATCCTTCCCGGCCGGGGCATACCCAACTCCGCCAATATTGAGTACATGTCCATGAATCTGAACTCCCAGCGCAGGCAGGATTTCCCTGACCACCGCCCCTACGGCCACCCTCATGGCTGTTTCCCGGGCGCTGGCCCGCTCCAGCACATTCCTGATATCCTGATGCCGGTACTTAAGCGCCCCTGACAGATCGGCGTGTCCAGGCCTGGGACGGGTTACTTTGCGCTCTTCAAGCTTGGCCCCAGGCTCCGGAGACATGAATTCCTCCCAGTTGGCCCAGTCTTTGTTCTCGACCAGGAGCGCAATAGGGCTTCCCAAAGTAACTCCGCCTCTGACACCGGAGAGAATTCTGACCCTGTCCTGTTCAATTTTCATCCTGCCGCCTCGACCGTACCCCTTTTGACGGCGTTTCAACTGTAAGTCGATTTTTTCAGCCGTCAGGCTCAACCCGGCCGGGACCCCCTCAAGAATCGCCGTCAGGGCCGGCCCGTGGGATTCGCCGGAAGTTAAAAACCGCATGTGTATTCGTCCCTTTTTCTATGATGATATTCTTACCCTGCCGGTAACCGGTGCGACAATAACCTTCAGGACTTTACCTTTCCTGTTCCCCAGGATGATAGTCGCCCCAATGGAAGGTGTGCCGGTAGGATAAAAAGAAATCTCCAGGTACCCGTTTTTAAGGACTATCCCCTCTTCCAACTGCACATCTTCGTTCTGCACCCCGGCGTCTGACAGGCGGTACATGTTGGCGCTGGGGAAGAACTTAACCTGCTGCCATTTGTTCTCCGCGATAGCCTTTTCCCTGGTCTCGCGCAGGTCAGAGGCCAAGATCCTGGCGGCCTTGTCCAACTTGTAACTTTCCAAAGCCTCAGCTCCCACAGACAATGTGATTCCGCCCAGGATGGAAACCAGTACAAGCACGACCAGGACCTCGATCAGACTTATGCCCCGCTCCCCAACATCCTCACTCCTTTTAACCTGAAAATAGGCTTTTGGGTCTTCTCTAGCTTACAAGCTCTTTTCATCCCTTGATGGCGCCGTCAGTGACATGGGATGGACTGACAGCAGCCAGCAAGGCCTCGCGCATTGCTTCCACCGGCGCCGGCTTTCCTGTCCAGAGCTCGAAGGCCAGAGTTCCCTGATGCAAAAGCATTCCCAGCCCGTTGGCGGTAGTGCAGCCCTTGCTTTTGGCCTCCCGCAGCAGCCTGGTTTCCCAGGGATTAAAGATGGTGTCGCAGACAAAATTATGTGTGAACAGACGCGCGGGATTTATCGGAGGCTCACTGTCCACCTGCGGGTACATGCCCACCGGCGTAGTGTTCACCACCAGTGAACTCTGCTCCAGGGCCAGGTCCAGTTCCCTGACCTCCAGTCCAACTCCGGAAAACCGGCAGGGGAAGCGGTCCCCCAGCGCTTGAGCCAGCTTTTTGGCCCTCTCCGGGTTACGGTTGGCAATCGTCACGCTCTGGGCCCCGGCTGCTGCCAGGGCAGCGGCAATGGCCCGTGCCGCTCCCCCCGCCCCGAGGATCACAATGTTCCGCCCAGCCGGAGTGAAATCCCATAACTCGGACACGGAGCGCAAAAAACCCCTGCCATCCGTATTGAATCCTATCAGCCGGCCATCACGGTTTAACACAGTGTTTACTGCTCCCATGCCGGCCGCCTCCGGGTCAACCTCATCCAAAAATTGTAAAACAGCTTCCTTGTGAGGTATTGTAACGTTGAACCCGGCAAAGCCTAAAGCTCTCAGTCCCGCCACACCTTTGGGCAGATCCGGCGGCTCAAGCGGGAGCGGCAGGTAGCAGTGGTCAAGCTGCAAGAGTTCAAAAGCCTTGTTGTGCATTGCCGGAGATAACGAATGGCCAACCGGATAACCCACAATTCCGAAAAGCTTGGTCTTCCCGCTTATCTGCATATTAGGACCACCTTTACAACGCTAAAAAAGCACAAAGGACACCCCGGTTAGAGGCGTCCAAAATAACATGGCTCTCCTGCCGTACTTCCATCCTACCTGTTGTTAAATCACATCAGACAACCCGGCTAACCGGTAAACCCTGGGCCATGCCCCTACCAAAAATACATATTTGCTGGTAATGATACCATAGATGTATGCTTATCACAACCCCATTGCCTGCAAGAGCTAAATGGTGTCCGCTTGGATCAGCTTTTGCAGGATACCCAGGACAGTCTTCAGGTCTTCAATCGGAACCTGTCCGGGCGCGGAACTGTTCTCACCAACAGCAAAGGTGACCGCAGAACCAAATATCCCTCCGACCAGCCGGGTCAGGGAGCCGTATCCCCCCATGGCCATGGTTATGAGTGGAATCTTGCCTGTGTTTTTCGCTTCCAGCGTTGAGTTGAGCAAGGTTAGGACATCCTGCAAACTCTTTGACATCACCGCAACCTTGGCGATGTCGGCGCCCAGATCTTCTGCTGCCGCAATCTTTGCCTTAATGGCAGCGGGAGATGGTGTGTACTCAAAGTTGTGGTACGACATGATCATTTTGATATCGTTGGCGAGGGATATTTTTCTCAAATCCTCCAGGTTTTCTTTCCTGTTGCTCAGTTCAAAGTCAATGATGTCAACGCTTTTGCTCCTGCAGACAGCCGAGTGCACCTGGACAATCTCAGCCTCGCTGAGAGATATGGGCTCCCCACCTTCCCGGCTGGAACGAATGGTAAAAATGACCGGTATCTCGCCGGCGGTTTGCCTGATTTGTTTTGTAGCATTATCGACCTCCGCCGTTTTTGCAATGCCTGCAAAAAAATCTGCTCTCCACTCAATCATGTCTGGTTGTTTGCTCAAGACACTGGTCAGTTCGGAGAGTATTATCTCGACATTCTTTCCTATTAAAGGAGCGCATATCAGCGGCCGTGTTCCGGCACCAAGTTCCCTGCCCCTGACATCAACACGTTTTGCCGGCTTGATAGCAATCAAGCTCCCTTCATTATCTCTGTATCCCACCAGGCGTTTTATTTACAATCGGCTATTTCCTTCGCCTATGAACTGGGCATTATCTTCTGACTTTCGCTCCCTCAGGGAGGTCCATGGCCCAGAAAACCAACCTCTCCAGGCAGCGCATAAATCTTGTGCCAATCCACTCGCGCTTGCTGATTGGCAGCACCAATATTGTGTACATTCCCAGCCGGTTTCCGCCCAGCACATCGGTGAACAGCTGGTCACCGACCACCGCTGTATCGTTGATGCCGGTCCCAATAACCTTTAATGCTTGGTGAAAGGCCCGCCGTCTGGGCTTTTTGGCCTTGTAAACAAATGGTATTCCCAGGGCGTTGGCGACTCCTGCCACTCTGTGCTCGCTGTTGTTTGACGCTACACAGCATTTTATACCATACTGCTTCAGGCCCTTGAACCAGCGGGTTACCTTAGGTCCAACCTCCATAGCATTCCAGGGCGTGACAGTGTTGTCCAGATCAATAATTAACCCTTTGATACCTAACTCCTGCAGCTGCATAGGCGAGATGCTGTCCAATGACTCGACATACATATTGGGTCGCAAGTACGATAGCATAATTCCTCCGCTGATGGAAAAAAACTGTAGCAAAATTCATTATACACCAACCTGCTTCCCATATGCCAGAACTGCGGGCAGATTCTCAGAAATCACACTCTTGACCCGCTTGAAACGCAACTATGAAGGCTTGACTAGGAGTTATAGCCGCACCTGGTTAGTTCTCCGATTTCATATCCTCCAAAAGCTTCTGAATAGCCCTTTTCTCAATTCTGGACACGTATGAACGGGAGATTTTCAGAGCCCGGGCGATTTCCCGTTGGGTCTTTCTGTCTTCCTTGTACAGTCCATACCTGAGTTCCAGCACCGTTCTTTCCCTTTTGGACAACTTTTTTACCTTCTCCAGCAGGTGTATTTGTTCAAAGTAGCTTTCCACCACATCAGAAACCGCATCAGGATCGGTACCCAGGACATCAATCAGCGTTATTTCGTTGCCCTCTTTGTCAACGCCTATGGGGTCATAGATATACACCTCTCCCCTGCTTTTTTTCAGGGTACGAAGATGCATTAAAATCTCGTTTTCAATGCAGCGAGCCGCATAGGTGGCCAGTTTGGTCCCTTTGTTGGGGTCAAAGGTATTGATGGCTTTGATGAGCCCAATGGTACCGATCGAAATCAAGTCATCATTGTCCTCACCGGTACCATCAAACTTTTTGGTGATGTGGGCCACCAGCCGCAGGTTGTGCTCAATCAGCTTGTCCCTGGCCTCATCTCCGCCACCCTTGCCTAAACAGCTGAGATAATAGGATTCTTCCTCTTCACTCAAGGGTTGGGGGAAAGCATTATTGTTGATATAGGATACCAAGAGCGGCAATACCCTGGCGAGGGGTATCCCCCCCTTGACCAAGACCACCAAAAGCTTCGCAAACGGGATGCCGCCTTTGACCAGAAGAGCCAGCAGCTCAGAAAGCACAAAGAATCCCCTCCCACTTTCAAGTGTTTTACATTTTATGGGGAAGGGACACGAAATGTGCCTGTATCAAAGCTATTTTTGTAAAGAAATTTTGTCAGCCAGAGAAAGTTTTCCTCCGTGGAATCAGGTCGTGGACTTCGTCATTTGGGCGGTCAAAAGAGCTAATGAAACAGATCACTTGCTGCCTTTTGCCCGATCGTCTGAGCAACAAAGTCCCTGAACTGATCCGGAGATACAATTGTAAACTTGTATTTATCGTAATAGTCTTTGACAAATTGCTTAAACTTGGTTTCTCCCATAATGACATACAGATTTTCGAAAAGCTTTTCTCCGTTGAGGTAGTGAATCTCCCTGTACGGACCCCAGGAGCTAAAGTCTCCGATATTCCTGTTAAGACTTAAAATATTACTTCTGCTGGGTGTTTGGCCTTCTAACGCATATTTGGTAAAAAACTCTACTGCTCCTTCTTTCATATACGCGGCATTGAACGGATTATTACCTATTATGTTGTAGAACCACTGATGACCCACTTCATGGAAAACAGTTGGGGCAAGATTCGTTCGAATTGCTCTTTCAGAAACCAATATCATTGTAGAGTATTCCATTCCACTCAGGTACATATCATTTTCAACAATGTTCAGCTGTTTCCACGGGTATTCTCCAACATTGGCTTTGTAAAATTCCAAAGCCTTTCTTGCAGTATCCAGGACTTCCCCGGCACGCTCGCCCTGGGATACAAAGTAATAATGAATTTCAGTCTGACCGTCCAGGGTTGAAACCTCGTGATAACCATGATTAATGAACAGAGGCAAATCCCTTACCTGCTCCAGCCTGGCGTGATACACTTTTCTCTCCCCATTAGCCACGACACTGTCAACATTGCTCAAAACCAAGCTATAATCTTTGGGTACGTCAATATTCACGTCATAGGTTGACGATCGGTCTAAAAACGGATCACCGATTTCAGTTGGTTTGATTGGTTTCGAGTCTACACTTATTGTTGGCAGCCAATTCCCCAGCCACACCCCTCTGCTGTCTCCACCGGTTCTGTCGAGGATATATGGAATTTTTGCTTTAAAGGAAATTGAAAGTTCAACCTGGCTTCCAGGCATGAAAACTGTCGGATCCAAAAAAACCCTGAGAAACTGACCTTGTACCTGGAAATTGAGTTTTTCCCCTTTCTGGTCTATTGCTTTAATATCGATGTAGCCGTCGTCAGAACCATGCCTGTACGCGTATGTTCTCATTTCGGAAGAATTTAAGGATGGATCATGAAATCTATTTAGATAAAGGTTAAAATCAACTTCTTTTCCAGTGCCAATAAAGGAAACAATCTCTTTGCCTTGAATGACCTTCTGGTCCGGGTAGAAACTTGCCTGAACAAGATAGTGCGGCAGGATGTCATCAGGCGGCTCAGCAACAACCGGTTTAACCCCGCTGCCGTCCCCAGCGGGTTTTACCAGGCCGGCAGCCAGTAATACCGCTAACAGCAAGCCTAATAGCAATCCTTTAGAAACAGACCGTAAACCGAATCCTTTATTTTCGACAACCAGGGTCCCTGCTTGATTTGATTTTTCTTCTTCTAGTTTTTTTTCAATTAATAACATATTGTTCCTGACAGTAAGTGATATCAAATCATCCGGGCGAAAAATTGTTGCTGCGATATTTGAGGCTCTTTCCATAACCTGAAGGGCCTCCTGCAGCCGTCCTTCACTGTACAATAAATTAAACTGCTCTTCCAAATCCATAATTATTTTTTTATATGATTCAGGTGCGCGTCGTCCAATGATCATAGTCTCTTCACTCACTGTTTTTTTGACTATTTTCTACATCATTGGCCCAGTTCCTGCAAAAAGGGAAAACCCAATTGTTTATCCCTGGTTGTATTGTTAGAGACGTCAAAGGCTATCCCAAACCTACTTATGGGATAGCCCCTTACTTTTATGAGAGCAACGGTGAAATGTTAATTTCATGCTTGATTAGCCTGATACAGGCGGATCTTATTGGGTCTTTTATCACTATGCTTCTAAGCCCCAGGGTAATCTTAGTCCTGGGAAATATCGTTTCCTTAACCATGATCCGGCATGACGGAAGGTTTAGTTTTTCTTCCAGCCTTTCTATTTCATCGGATAGGAGCATGATTTCCCTGGCCAGTTTGGCTTCAGTTGCGGTAACCTGAGCAAGAAGGTTTAATTGTTCAGCATTCATAACCGCACCGGAATCTTGCATTCCCTTCAACAAATTAGCCGCTTTCACCGCTTTGTCATAATGGCTCTCTTTTTCTTTCCGCTCCTCAAGCAGCTTTATCCAGGCCTGCCTTATCTCAGGGTTTACACCTACTTCCAATTCACAGGCAGCCATGGGTGAGCCAACAACTTTACACTTAATATATTCCCCCGCTCGAAACATCCCACCCATCAGAGCGCCTTTCCCAGCAACCACTATAGCCCTGTTAGCATTTACATGGCTGTTTAGAACAGCATGTCCGACGTTTACATCTCCCCCTGCATCTATTCTGGCATTTTCTATGAATTTGGCGTATACACTGCCTTTTACTTTAATCATAGACTTTGCACTGCCAATTATTCCGTTCCTCACTTTTAAATTGCCATCACACACAACTGTACCGCCCGAAACATTGCCGAGTACCTCAACGTCGCCGCTGGCGGTTACTGTGAATCCGTCAGTAATCTGGCCGGTAATAAAAACACTGCCGTTAACGTTAATATTTCCTGTAGCGAAATCAATATCTCCCTCAACTTTATGCACGTCAGAAATGTCAATTCTGTTGCCTACGACCACAGCATGCCCTCTGGAGGCAGCTACAGCGAGTTGTCCATCGTTCTTTAATTCAACATTTTTACCGGCAATTATGTTTACGTTTTTTCCTGGTTTAGGCGGTATCTCCTTCCCCGTTACCGTATACCCTGGAATTCCTTGAGTTGACGGAGTTCTAATCGCCAAAACCTCGCCTATTTCCACATTACGGATCAGATTTAGGTTATAAAAATCGACTCTGCCGTCATTCATGATCGCTGGGGCATAGCCCGAAGGGAGACACTTGAATTCAATGTTGGCATCGTCACCGTGAACGGCCTCAGTACCTTTTGCAATTAAAACAGGCGCAGGTGATGGAGATTGGAGAACTCTGGCTATTTCCTCTTGCAAAATTCCATACACAATGTTATTAGACTTAAGGGCATTGTCGATTTCTTGCCGCGTAATTGTTCCGGCTGAAGGGGATTCTACTGATATATATGCTTCCATCAGATTTCTGTCCAGCTCTACTATAATCCCAAAGTCGACCTGTCGAGCCCCTTCTTCCTTCATCATGTTGTCTCCATCCTCTCTGAAATTCACATTTTGTTTTAAACCGGGATGGATTGTACCCGCAACTCAGGGCAATAGTCCATGCTGATTTGAAGCAACAGGCAAAACAGTTTGCTTCGCAGCAGAAAATCCGTCGGAATTTTCTGTCTTTGGCGAAGACGGGCTAAAGAGTGGCCTTCAAACAGCAAAACATATCCATTCTTCCGCCCATATTCTCTCAGGGGAAGTTCGATCGGAAGATATAAAAACGGAGGGTGGAACAATGCCAAAAGATTAAAGTTTGCCTATCTCGTTTGCCGCTTTTTCCATATTGCTGTCCAGAGTTTGGATTACTTTTTGGTTAGCTTCATAACTTCTTAATGCAGTCATCATCGCCCCCATTTCCCGGGCGACATCAACATTTGATTGCTCGAGAAACTTTTGTTTAACGCTATAGCTTCTGGCAGCAAGCGGCGGACTCTGGCTGGTAAACAGATTGTCTCCGGCTTTGCGCAAGGCATCCGGCGGAAAATCGACAATAGCCAGCCGGTCAATTGCCTGTCCGTTTTGAGTTATTGTCCCGTCCGCCAGGACCGCAAAATTGTCTGATGTTAGCCCGCTCACCGGACCTTTTACTCCCATAACTTTATAACCCTGGCTGGTTACCAAGTTACCCGCACCGTCCAACTGGAAGTTGCCGCTGCGGGTATATTTGACACCATCAGGCGTGGAGATACTAAAAAACCCCTGACCGGCTAAGGCCAAATCAGTAGAATTGTTTGTGGCAACAAGCGGGCCGGCGCTAAATCCGGAAGTAATCCTGTCAATTACAACCCCTGAATCCACTGCTCCGATTGGAGCGCTATTATTGGCAATTGTCCCCGGTTTCCCAGCTTCCATTCTCAGCATTAGTTCCTGGGAAAATGTTTTGGCAACACCAATATCCCTTTTATAGCCAGGGGTATTCACATTAGCGAGATTATCGGCGACAACATCATTAAGGTGTTGTGCCGCCAGCATACCGGAAGCTCCCAGGTACAATCCTCTAAACATTTCTTACCTCCAGGCCAATCAAGGCTTTTCACTGATTACCATGCGCAGGAGAGCCAGTTGGGATGATATCAGCTGGGTCAGGGAATTGTGGTAGATTCCGTTCTTAGCCAATTCTGTCATCTGTTGGTCCATGTCAACGTTGTTTCCGTCAGGTCTGATAGAGGTGTTTGTTTGTGTTACGATCCGGGGTTGGACCTGCGTTGGGTCCGGATTGCCAAAATGGGCTGGGTTTGTCCTGGTCAAAGGCAGCGTGTCACCCTGCTGCAGGCTTTCGTTCAACAAATCCTCAAACACTACGTTACTTTGCTTAAACCCTGGAGTATCAATATTGGCAAGATTGTTAGCGATAACGTTTTGCCGTTCACTTGCTGCGTTTAGGCCCATTTCCAGAACCTTGAGGTTTGTGGTCTCAAACATCTCCATCACCTCCTGAGATTATTAGCTATTCCCAGCATTTGATCCGCATTGGTAACAACCCGCGCATTCAGCTGGTATGCTCGCTGGGCCTCAAGCATAGCAGTCATGGCATTGGCCAAGTCAACGTTGGCGCTTTCCTGGTATCCCTGTCTGATTGAACCAAACTCCCCTGTACCGGGCGCCCCAACCACAGGCGCCCCCGAATTGACATCCGGCTGGTACAGAGAGTCCCCGATTTTAGTCAGGGCAGGGGGATTGGGGAAGGTGGTCAGAGTGATCTGACCTATCTGACTTACCGTCCCCTGTTGGTTCAACTTGGCCAGGATTCGGCCATCTGCCGTGATGGACACTTCTGCTCCGGCCGGAACAGATATTTGCGGCTCCAGGACTTGCCCTCCCGATGTGACCAGTCTTCCGTCCGGGCTCACTTGTAAAGTACCGTCTCTGGTGTAAGCGCTTTGTCCGTCTGCGGTGGTCACTTGAAAAAAGCCGTTGCCTTCTATAGCCAAGTCCAAAGGCCGTCCAGTGGCAATCAGCGTGCCTCCCGTAAACACAGCATGGGTACCTGTTACCCGGACCCCCTGTCCTACAAGCGGCGCTTGGTTTGGGGGCTGGTCCATCCTAATCTGACGGTAAATCAGGTCTGCAAAGTCCGGTACTGCCTCTTTATATCCCGGCGTGCTGACATTGGCGATGTTGTTGGCAATCAAGTCCAGCGCTCTCTGCTGGGCGGCCACTCCTGATTCCCCCGAGTTAAGGGCGGTTAACATTACTCAGCACCTGCCTTACTAGCTGCGTTTGAGATTGATTAATTCCTCCAGCAAGCTGTCGGATACGGTAATTACTCTGGAGTTGGCTTGAAAGCCCCGTTGGGTAACTATCATATCTGTAAATTCCTGGGAAAGGTCTACATTGGACATTTCCAATGCCCCAGGGATTACTTCGCCTGCTCCGTTGCTGCCTGCGACTCCTATGGTTGGTGCACCGGAATTGTTGGAAGCGCTGTAGTAATTGCCGCCATCTTTGGTAAGTCCGGCAGGGTTAGCAAAAACGGCAACTTGCAGTTGGCCGATTTTTCTGGCTGTAGTTGTAGGAGGAGTTGCTGTTGGGTCGTAAAAAATGCCTGTAATGGTTCCGCTATTGTCAATTGAGAAGGAAGTCAAACCCTCTGTTGCCGGACCGCCGCCTTGCGGGAATGGTTGGCCCTTCAACAATTTAATAGGTCCTGTCCCCGCAGGGGCTCCGGTTATATCAAACAGATTTGCTTGGACCAGAGCGCCGCTGCTCGGATCGACCAGGTTTCCGTTTGCATCTGTATCAAAAGCGCCGGCCCTGGTAAATACCTGTTTGCCGGCATCATTCAGTACAAAGAACCCGTCTCCCTGAAGCATGAGATCGGTATTCTTGCCGGTTGACTCTGCGCTGCCTTGGCTCATTATCGTGTCAATTGAACCAAGTGTTACTCCCAAGCCTACTTGCATCGGGTTTGTGCCACCTTGATTAGCGCTGGGAGCAGCTGCCCCTTGGACTGTTTGACTAAGCATGTCTTTGAAGGACGTTCTGCCTTCCTTGAAACCCACGGTGTTCACGTTGGCTATGTTGTTGCCGATTACATCCATCTTGGTCTGATGGTTGCGCAGCCCGGAAACTGCAGAATACAGTGAACGCATCATAGTTGGTTAACCCCCTTTATTTCAGTAATATTGTCAATTGGTATATTCAGCGGTTCAATGATAACTTGCCCCGCGTCAACCCTGACTCCAGTGACCACGCCGCTGACCGGCTGGTGGGTAGTGGAATCTGTACCTGTTACGTTTTTACCGATTAAACTACTGCCTTCGGTCAGGGCGCTTCGGAGCGCCATGGCATCCATTGCCATACTAATGTTTTGCAGCTGTTCCACTGAGCTGAATTGAGCCATTTGAGCGATGTACTGGGTGTCATCCTGCTGATTCATAGGGTCTTGGTTTTGTAGTTGGGCTACCAACAGCTTTAAGAAATCATCTTTGCCCAAAGTTTGGTTCGCGGCGCTTGTTCCCGGCGTAGTGTTTGCACCCAGGGTAGTGCTCACACCAAAGATATTGCCAATACTCACTTTGCTACCTCCTTATGCTAAGACGTCCAGGGCCTGGCCTGACTCGCCCATGATGCTATAATTTGCGGACTGGGCATCCTCTTCCTCGCTCCCTTGGTACCCGTCAGCCGGAGTTCCCCAATGTTCAGAAGAACCTTGCTGCGGGTTTTGCCGCAGTCCAACATCCAGTTGTCCCAGGTTTAACCCTTCACCGGCCAGAACATGGCGTAAATCGCCTAATTGGCTGTTAAGCAAGTCGGCAACATGGCTGTTGCTCACAATAATATGGGTATTAAGCTGACCATTTTCTAAACTTACTTTGAGTACCATAGAACCTAAATGTTCCGGTGAGAGCTTAACTTCAAAGCTCTTAACCTTGTCGTTATCTGTATAACTCATTTCATTGTAAACATTTTTAAGAATTGGCGTAAAATCCTGTTTTAGATCCAGGGCTGCGGGCTGTACTTCCTGCCCTCCCGGCAGCACCGGCAAGTTAAGAACAGGCATCAACCGGCTCGTTTCGGGCTCTGTTTTATCGGAATTTGCCAGAGCAATTCCTTGCTTGGGGATGAACTTTGGCGAAACCTCTATGCTCAGCGTATTATCAGGCATTCCGCCCAAGTGGTTAATCTTGTCAATAAGTTTTACGGCGTAATTACGTTTAACCACTGCCACATTGGTACTGTACCCTCTGTTTAAAGCATCTTGGTAAATGGCCTGCTGCAAGGACAGAGGATTGAAATTGTGCAGTTCCTGAGGGGACAGGGAGGAAACACTTCTTCCCGTCGCTGCTTTAAAGGCGGATGCCAGAGCGCCTTGCCCGGAGTTGTAAGCATAGGCTGCTAAACCGATGTTACCGGCATATTTATCAAGGTATCCTCTAAGGATCTCCGCGCCGCGCATGATGTTTTGGGCCCGGTCAGCGAGGTTATATCCTGCCGAGTTTTCGGGGGCAATCTGCATAATGCCAATGCCTCCATAACGTTCCCTCTTTACCTGACCGTTTTCAAAATGCTCAGCTCCGGACTCTTGAATCATAAATGCCGCTAAAATCCTCTGATCAACACCTGTGGCTTTGGACGCTGCCGCCAGCTCGCCCGCAACCGCCTGCAGCCTGGCGCCGTATTCCTTGATTAAGGCATTATCCGCACCGGTGTTAATGCTTTGCGGTACACCCTGAGGGTTTGACAGCATCCCCAGACCAGGGTTTGCCAGCATGGCAAAAAACACTGCGTCAAAGCCGGATTTCTTAGTTTTGGCTTTTTGGGGTTGAATATTTTCCGCGCCGGATTGTTGCACGCTTTGAACTGCAATGTCAGGCAATAAAATCCCCCCTTTCGCTTCAAATCAGTTTCTTTTTGACCCTGCTTAAGCGTCCTCTCAACCTTAGCACCGCCTGGGAATGAAGTTGGGATACCCTGGACTCGGAAACCCCGAGAACCCTGCCGATTTCCTTTAAAGTCAATTCCTCGTAATAATATAACGAAACTACGAGTTTCTCCTTGTCAGGCAACCGTTCGATCGCCCCTGCCAGGATGTTTTGGACCTCCTCTCGTTCAACCTGCAGAAACTCAGTGCTCGCGCCAGGGTCATTGACAATATCCTTTAGCGTAATGTCTTGTTCTGAATCCTGGCCCAAACTTTCTTCTAATGAGACCAAATTGATGGCCTTGATTTCATCCAGCCTTTTATAGTAATCGTTCAGAGATAAGCCCAGTTCCGCGGCAACCTCAAAAGATTCAGGTGTACGGCCCAGTCTTGCTTCCAGCTGAAGCATGGCCCGTTCCAATTCCCTGGCCCTTATGCGCACAGAGTTTGGGAACCAATCCATTTTTCTTAAACCGTCATAAATTGCCCCTTTAATCCGAATGGACGCATACGTTTCAAATTTCGCGCCCTTGTCTGACGCGTATTTTGACAGCGCATCTGCCAAACCTAAAATTCCATACCCGTATAAATCATTAACGTCTACATGGGGTGGCAGGCCTACGGCCATTCTTCCTGCTATATACTTGACCAGCGGAGCATATTGTTCAATCTGCTTAGGGTCAGGTTTATCCGGAAAAGTCTTACCGATAACACCGCTGAAAGTTTGTTCGTAGAATGCCAAACGATTATTCACCTACTTCCTATCGCTGGCCTTACTAAGCTGCGCCCATCTTCTTAGCTAGGTTATCAAGTCTTTCGGGGTCATCCATGAGTGTTTGCTGCAAATTGTTATCGATTTGACCGTTTGTCCATTGCTCCTGTTCCAAGCGAACATCGATATTTTGACCGAGGTTTTGGCTGATAGCCTCATCGTTCCCAGCTTGTGAGAATATTGACTTCGCCACGGCGGCGGTTAACTTGCCAACACCCCACATGGCCAGTCCGGCTACAATTGTACGCAGCGTAACCGCTTGCCAGCTGGCGCCGGCGAAATAACTGGTAGCCAAAATCAAAATGCCGGTACCTATGCCCAGATAAGTAGGAAAGGCGGTTTGCCACCGGCCTTGTTCAGCCATGCTACCCCCGTTTGCCTTCATATGAGACCCCTCTTACGCAGTTCAAGTTGTTGCTTAAACACCCAGGAGATGATGTTATCTCTCTGCTTATCCTCCAGGTCCAGAAACCTGACTCCAATCTGATGTTTCCCCGGCTGCTCCAGCACATCCCGGACAACTTCACCCCGGCAGGCAAACACGAGTTTGTCACAATTAATGGATATATCAAGCAGTGTACCCGGGGCCATGGGCCTGGGACAATAGAATTTTATGCCGCCGCCACTGACATCGATAGTCTTAGACTCAATAGAGTACTCCGTGTTCACCTCATTGGCCGTTAGCGGCAGGCTGGCATCCACTCTTACAAAGGACCTTCGCTGGAAACGTCTGGTGTCGTTGGGAAAAACAATTTTGAATAGGGGGATAGGATCGAAGAGTACCTGAGTAATCTCAGTGGTAGCGGCGAAGCACGCTACCCGGTCCCAGAACAGGATTGTAATGGATTCTCCAACCCGCAGCGGCAGCAGCCCCCCGCCTTCCAGGAATGGTATGCCCAGGGCAATACCGGTTTCCTGAACGTCTTCAACCTTAGTCCTATAGGTACCTTCCCAACCGGCGCGGAAATATTGCACTTCGATCATTTGACCAATAGAGATCTTACTCATGCTTCACTCCCATGTATACACCTAAACAGTGTTGTTAGTAAACCGCGACATCAGTCCTTGTAACAATTGGCGAATTCCTTTTCCAGGTGCAGCAGATTTATGCAAAACTCCAATAACGTCCTCGGCAAGGGTTTTTATGCAATGGCTTGCGGGAGCCTGGGGGAACGACACAACAAACGGCGTTTGGCGCATTACAGACTTGGTAACGAACTGGTCCTTTAAAACCATGCCAAAATATCTGACTTGATGGTGTAGAAACCGTTGTACCACCGCCTCAAATCTGGAAAAGGTTGCGTAGGCCTCTTCCTTGTTGCCGGCTTGATTAATCAGAATGCTGATTTTCGCGTCTTTGACCTGGTGCAGCAAAATCTTTACCAAACTGTAAGCATCCGTAACGGAGGTGGGCTCAGGGGTAACCACCACCACAACCTCGTCTGCACCCTCCAGCAGTTGAATAACGTGTTTAGATATCCCTGCTCCAGTGTCAATCAATAAGATGTCAGCTAAATCTTCCAAATACTGCATTTTTTCGATCAGCAGCTGCAGCCTGGCAGAATCCAGGTTTGCTACCATCTGGCCTGAAGCGCCGGGCAAAATTTTGATGCCCCCTGGCCCATCGACCAGGATTTCCGCTATAGTCTTGGTGTCTGTGATAACATCCTGTAAAGTGTCCTTGGGGGTAAGGCCGCAAATAACATCAATGTTGGCAAGTCCGAGATCCCCATCAAAGATGACAACGCGTTGCCCCAATTGGGACAAGGCAATCCCAAAATTCACGGTAAAGTTTGTCTTCCAGATCG
>JAJZPO010000118.1 GCA_021811155.1 Bacillota bacterium
TCGGGTCGAATTTTCTTTCTGCTCCGTTCAGCAGACTACGTCGCCTAGCATGCTTTTCGGCTCGCTTCCTCATTGACCTTCCCACTAATCTTAAGCAGCATGAAAGTAGTGGGACCCCTGGCCGCAAACGTAGCCAGCATGCATAATGGGGCCCCCGCGAAATTTCATCCTGAAAAACAATCCCAAGAATTTCGTGGGGATAAGGAAGCGAGCATTCGTGCTCCCGTTCAGACGCTCGCCGAGCATGCTAACGGCTCCTCCGTAATGCTTCTCTGCGCAGAAAGAAAATTCACCCTTGAGCTTACCGGCATGTTTCATTCATCAGTGATGTCGTCAAGCGGCATGCATGTCTGAATTCTGACCCGAGACTCCGGCTCCTTGGCCGAATTCTGAATTCTGTATTCCGACCTTAAAGGACCGCTGCATTGGTAATTTTTCCATGCAGCGTACTCATAGGAACTGCTGCAATTTTATCGAACAGTTCACTGCACAAAAAAAGAGAGGTGAAGCTTTTAAAAATGAAAAAGAAATTCTTAGCTTTGGCATCCCTTCTTTTCGGCCTCATACTCATTGTAGGATCACTCGCAATTCCTGCCGCCGCTAACAATGTAAATGTAAAAGCAACTGTCAGCCAACTCGGCGTGCTAACGTTGGCGGTAAATACAACAAACTATCCGCAGAATACTTCCACCGCAGTTAACTACGGCACAGTAAACCCAGGGTCGACCACCTCGCAAACTGGCGCAGTGACCGCGATGGTACAAACCAACAACCAACATTGGTCTTTAACCCAATACACTTCCGGCTTTGGCCCGGGAAACGGAAGCAGGATTAGCCTCAACTGGGAAAATAGCGGTACATCAAACTACACTGCAATGAGTACCAGCAGTTCCCATCCAGACACCCTGCAGCAGAATGGCTCCCCTACGGCCGGAACCAGTTTTCCGTTAGACTATCAACTCTCTGTTCCCTGGACAGTGCCGCAAGGTTCCTACAATTCCTCCGTCACCTACACCTTGGCCCTCAATTAACAGCTCATGCCTAAGTCCCTAGCCAAGCCCGCGGCTTGGCTATTTTTTTATGTCTGGGATAATAATAATGATAAAGGGGACGGTTCTATCCGTCCTAGCGAATCTTGACGAATCTTGGTGAGCCCATTTCTAGTAATGGTTCAGGGCAGGAAGTCAGAAGTCAGAATGCTCCGGCATCTGCTCTGGTGTTTTGCGTTCCTGCAAAACATGTCATGATTAATACACTTTGCCGTAAAAGGTTGTAACATTCTGACTCCTGACTACTGACTCCTGCTATAGTAAGGTGGAGTGTTCAAATGCGCACACTAGCTGTACTTTTATTGGCCTTGACCTGTTTGGGAGTTTTTGTCCCGGCAGCCCCGGCTGCCACCGTGAGCCTGGGCATTGACCCCATGAGATTTGAAGATGAATTAAAACCAGGTGATACAGTCAGCCATTCTATTACTGCCTCTAATCCTGGTACTGCTCCGCTTCAGGTGTCTGCCGCTACAGCGGATTACAGGATAGGCGCCAACGGCGTGCCGGCTTTTACCCCCCCTGGGAATCCCTTTGCTGCAGGCAGCTGGCTGCAAGTTGAGCCTGCGGTGTTCCAATTGGCACCCGGCGAAAAAAAACTGATAACGATAACGGTTAGAGTCCCCAGGGATTCCGCTCCAGGCGGCCATTATGGCGCGGTTCTGTTCCAGTTTGGCGGGGGGGCAAGCGAAGGTACCGGGGTCGGGGTTAGCGGCAGGATAGCCTCGGTAGAGATGATAACCATTCCCGGCGATATCATTAAGGCAGGCTCTCTGCAGGCGCTTGCCATACCCTTGCTCAGTTCAGGCTACCCGGTTCCCATCGCACTATCGCTCAAAAACACAGGAAATATCCATCTGCCTCAGGATGGCAACATTGTAATCGATAACTGGCTGGGTGGAAAGGTCGCTGCAATCCCGATTCCTTCAGGCTATGTTTTCCCTAAATCTGTGAAAGACATCAAGCTTACCCTGCCCAGCGGCAGTATGTTCGGCTTCTACCGGGCCGATGTCAGTTTTAACGAGCAAGCAATTGCTGTTGACAGGACAGCCTATTTTATCATCCTCCCCTGGCCGCTGATACTGGGCATAATCTTGGTGGCCTATGGCCTCTATAAACTGGGCTTGGCCAGAGGACGAAAGGGCAGCAGTGACACTCGCAGTTGACCCAAAATCAGCGTTTTTCATCCCATTTGGTGACCAAACAGGTCATACCGTTTTCTGAGGTAAAATAACAGCCCGCAACCAAAGTTGCGGGCTGTTGCCAAAACTCTTATTTCAGCCGTTCCTGTACCACGGCTACTGCCTCTTCCTTCAGCTGGCGGGCTTCTTCCACCAGCTGATTGCGTTCGGCGCTCACCCTGGCCGCATAGGCTTCATCTTTGACCATGGGCAGGTTGATGTCAACGCTGAGCAGGGCGCTGTTCAGGCTGGCTTCCGCCAGGTAGGCGCCCACACCTACATCGCTGATGGCGCCTTTATTGCCAATGCCGGAAAGCCGTTTGGCCAGCTTGAGAATATCCAGGCATGTCCTGGCAATCTCCATGGGGGTATCGGTGGCGCTTTTCAGCACCTCCTGCATCACCCTGGTCCGCTCGGCCTTTTCTTCTTCCGTGTTTTTTGGAAGCTTCAAGGCGGCCATAAACTTGCTGAATTCCGCTATATCCGCAGCTACCAGCTGCTCCAGTCTGGCGATGATGTCCGTGGCCTCAGCCAGAATCTCCTTGGTGTCGGCCTCAACATCCTTGTATTTTTCCTTGCCCACAGTGAGGTTGCCCACCATGGACACCATGGCGGCAGCCAGGCTCCCGGCCAGGGAGGATACGCTGCCGCCGCCGGGGGTAGGCGAATCAGAAGCGGAAACTTCTATGAGCTGCTTAACGGACCAATTAAACACGTCACTCATTTGGCACACTCTCCTAAGAGGCCGTTGCAAAACCTGTGCCCTGCTTCGCGCTATATTAGTTTTTAACGGCCCCGGTTTTCAGTATCTGTCCGGAATCTTTCGCTCTCCAAGACTCCCGCTTTTATAAGTGGGAGCGGTTATTCCGTATGCTGCTGCGGTGGGGTAGAGTCCCCCACCGCAGACTCGGTGTTTAGCGGATGCTACCGGGCCTGCTGCAGGCGGATACCTTTGAGCACGTTTTTGAATATCAGCACTGTGGTTAAGGAGCCTACTCCGCCGGGAACCGGGGTGATGGCGCCGGCAGCTTCCTTTGCGGACTCGAAGTCCACGTCCCCGCAAATGCCGCCTTCGATTTCATTGATTCCCGCGTCAACCACCACTGCGCCTGGTTTGATCATATCGCCCTTGATCATCTTGGCTTTGCCCACAGCGGCGATAACGATATCAGCCTGGCGGGTAAAGTAGCCAAGGTCGGGAGTTCTGGAATGGCATACGGTAACTGTGGCATTGTGCTTCAAAATCAGAAAAACGAGCGGCTTGCCCACAGTTTCCCCCCGGCCGACGATTACCGCATGCTTGCCGGAGATCTCGATGCCGGAACGCAGCATTATTTCTATACAGCTTTGAGGAGTGGCTGGGAAGAGACCCTCCTCGCCGCTTAAGATATAGCCTCGGTTGATGGGGTGAACGCCGTCCACATCTTTCTTGGGATCGACGGCTGACATCACCCGTTCCTTGGAAAGATGTTTGGGCAAGGGCAGCTCGATCATAATGCCGTGCACAGCCTGGTCCCCGTTCAGACGCTCGATCAGGGAGATGACTTCCTCTTCCTGGGTAGTGGCGGGCATGGTAAACAGTTCAAACTCAATGCCAACTTTGTTGCTGGCAGTCTGCTTGCTCTTGGCGTACACCACAGAAGCGGGGTCATCGCCCACCAAAATCACGGCCAGCTTGGGGATAATCCCCTGCTCCCGCAACTGGGCCACTTCCGCGCTAACCTCTTCCCGGATTTTTGCTGCCACCGCTTTGCCGTCAATCAGGTTTGCCAAAATACCTCTCTCCTTCCCTATTTATTTTTCAGGTATTCATCAATGGCTTTGGCTGCCGTTTTCCCGGCGCCCATGGCCAAAATCACCGTTGCCGCCCCTGTCACAATGTCGCCGCCGGCGAATACGCCCGGCTTGGAGGTTGCAAAGGTTTCGGGATCGGCCACAATATTGCCTTTACGGTTTAGTTCCAGGCCCGGGGTGGTCTTGGTGACCAGCGGATTGGGCCCTTGACCGATAGCCACAACTACCGTATCCACATCCAGGACAAATTCGGAGCCGGGAATCGCTACCGGACTGCGGCGGCCGGAGGCATCGGGTTCGCCCAGCTCATAACGCAGGCACTTCATCCCTTTGACAACCCCGTTTTCATCGCCGATAATCTCAATGGGATTGGTCAGAAGTTGGAAATTAACCCCTTCTTCTTCCGCATGCTCCAGTTCCTCATGCCGCGCAGGCATCTCGTCGCGGGAACGGCGGTACACAATGATTGACTCCTCCGCGCCCAGGCGCAGGGCCGTCCTGGAGGCGTCCATGGCCACGTTGCCTGCCCCAAGCACTGCAACGCGCTTGCCTACCTTGGTAGGAGTGTCGGCTTCCGGGAACTGGTATGCTTTCATCAGGTTGCTGCGGGTGAGAAACTCGTTGGCAGAGTATACTCCCAAAAGGTTCTCGCCAGGTATGTTCATGAAATAAGGCAGGCCGGCGCCGGTGCCGATAAACACAGCGTCAAAGCCGTCTTTTTCCATCAATTCTTCCACAGAAGTGGCTTTCCCCACCACCATGTTGGTCTTGATTTCCACACCAAGCTTTTTCAGGTTTTGAATTTCAGTCTGCACCACGTTCTTCGGCAGGCGGAACTCGGGAATACCGTACATCAACACCCCGCCGGCTACGTGCAGGGCCTCAAATACCGTGACAGAGTGTCCCAGCTTGGCCAGGTCGGCCGCGCAGGTAAGCCCTGCCGGTCCACCGCCGATGATGGCTGCCTTCTTGCCTGTGGGCACCCCGGTTTCCGGTGTAACAGAACCATGGGCCAGTTCGTAGTCGGCAACAAACCTTTCCAGCCGGCCAATGGCCACAGACTCACCTTTTTTGCCCAGGATGCATTTGCTTTCGCACTGGTTTTCCTGGGGACAAACCCGGCCGCAGACGGCGGGCAGGTTGTTTTTCTCTTTCAGCTTTTGGGCGGCGCCCATGAAGTCGCGTTCTTTCACCAAATTGATAAAATCAGGGATAAGCACTTCCACCGGGCAGCCCTGGCGACAGAGGGGTTTCTTGCACTGCAGACAACGGGAAGCCTCAAGCAGAGCGGTTTCCTCATCATAACCCAAGGCCACTTCACTGAAGTTTCTTGCCCTTTCTGCCGGGTCTTGGCAGGGCATGGCCTGGCGCTCAACCTTTTCTAACATCCGCAGTCACCTCCACAGTCAAGTCTGGCCATGGCGCGCTTTTCAGCATCCTTGAAATAAGCCAGGCGGCGCATGGCCAAGTCGAAGTCCACCAGGTGACCGTCGAATTCGGGGCCGTCAACACAGGCAAACTTGGTCTCGCCGCCCACACTGATCCTGCAGGCGCCGCACATGCCCGTGCCGTCCACCATGATCGGGTTCATGCTTACTATGGTTTTAATACCCAGAGGGCGGGTAAACTCGACGATAGATCTCATCATAACCATCGGACCTATAGCCCATACATGGTCAATTTTTCCTCCGTTTTCCTCCAGTACCTGGGCCAGGGCGGTGGCGGCATAACCTTTGATGCCCGCGCTGCCGTCATCGGTAGAGATAACGAGCTTGCTGCTGACCGCTTCCATTTCCTCAGTCAAAATTATCAGGTCTTTGTTACGGGCGCCGATAATTGAAATCACCTCATTGCCGGCTTCCTTCAAAGCGCGGGCAATCGGGTACATGGGGGCTGCTCCCAGCCCTCCGGCAACGCACGCTACGCGGCCGTAATTTTCAATTTCGGTGGGTACTCCCAAGGGACCGACAAAATCCTGGAAGGCATCCCCTTCCTGCAGCCGGTTGATAATCGTGGAAGAATAACCGACTTCCTGCACAACGATGGTTATGGTACCTTTCTCCCTGTTAAAGTCCATGACAGTAAGCGGGATACGTTCTGCTTTTTCGTTAGCCCGGACGATGACAAATTGCCCGGCAAGGGCTTTAGCCGCGACAGCCGGCGCCTCAACCTCAAACAAAACTATCCCCTTGGTCAAGTCTCTCCTCTTGACTATTGGGTACATCTTCAGCCTTTCCCCCCTGTATGGATTATTTAGACACAACTTTTAATTAATTCGTTGTCTGAATTTTTTTTCCTGCAACATGCACACTTTTAAGTTTGCGTTACAGGTCGGAATACAGAAGTCAGAAGTTATGCTTATGGGCTGGACTCAAAGGTGGGAATTCAGAATGGTTTAAGAGCTAAATCAGGTGTTTCGCTGGGACAGTGTCCGCAAGGACACTTGTCCCGGCAAATCTTTGCTGAATTCTCACGCCCACCCGTCAAACAATCGAAAACCTCCTGCTAAGCATGCAGTAATACCCGGACTTCTGAATTCTGTATTCCGACCTTCATCCCGCCCTGGAGCGTCCAAGCAGCGCCACTCCCACAGCATTATCCGAACTGAAGCGCGGGTCGGCAAAATAGACTTTAACGCCGTCCCGCTCAAGCTGCCCTTGCAGTTCACCCCGGATAAACTGGTTGGCGGCCACTCCCCCTACGACCAGGACCTCTGTCAAACCGTACTCGGCTAAGCCATGACGCAGCAGTTTCAAGAGACTCTTGGCGATGCATGCTTCCACTGCCCTTGCTACCTGTTCAGGCGGGGTGCCCCGCTCAATGAGTCGCTGGGCCTGGGATTCCGGGCCGGAAAAGCTGAGTTCGTAACCCTTTACCGCAGAAGGAATCAGCCCCCGTCCCTCTGGGCCCCGGCGAGCCAGCAATTCCAGGCCGGGCCCGGCGGGGAAGGGAATTCCCAGCCTTACACCCACCCTGTCAACAAACTGTCCGGCATGCAGGTCGGTGGTGCCGCCCAAAAGGGTTATCTGAAACTCTCCTATTCTGTTACCGCCTTCTCCCGGCCTCCGCTCGACCAAGAGCAATTCTGTAGTTCCCCCTGAAAGGTGAACTGCCAGGAATTTTGCTTGGCCAGGGCCTCCGGCCGACCAGATTCCGGCAGTCAGATGGCCATCCTGGTGGGAGGTTTCAACCAGAGGTACCCGCAGCATCCTGGAGATAATTCTTGCCTGACCGGCAGAGACCGTAAATACCGGCATATAAGAACCTGGGACAGGTCTGGGGCGGGCGCTGGCGCCTATACCTGAGACCTGTCCCAAATCCACCAGCCCGGCAAGTTCCTCCAGTAATCCAGGCACGTTTTGCACGTGCTGAAAAACAGCCTCCGACTGCTGCAGCCCTCTTTCTCCCGGATCGACCCGCAAAACTCGCCGCAAATCAGCCAGCAGCTGTCCATCCTCGCTGACCGCAGCCACGGAACTGGTATAGCAACTTGTGTCTATTCCCAGGAAGATACTCATTGTGGCTGGTCACCTTTTGCCAGTGGCCTGATATCGGCCTCTTCCGTTTTTGCGACAGGAGATATATCCTCCATCGGTGTTAAAGCCCCGTCCTCCGGCGCTTTTCCCTGATCATTTTGTCCTGTCACCAGCACACCCAGGATGCCGTTGACAAACCTGCCCGCTTCTTCACCGCTGTAACTTTTGGCCAGTTCGATGGCCTCGTTCACCGCCACATTGGCCGGAATATCAGGGCAATGCCTCAGTTCATAGACGGCCAGACGCAAAATATTGCGGTCAACGTTAGCCATCCGTTCAATATTCCACTCTTTGGCCACTGCTTGAATAGTTTGGTCGATTTGAGCCAGGTACGCCAATGTTCCAAATACGAGGCGGCGGGTAAACTCCTGACTTAATTCAGGTACTGCGAATTCTTCAAAGGTGTAGGAGATCGCAGCTTCGGGCTCTGCTTTGGCCATATCCACCTGAAACATTACCTGAAGCGCTGTTTCCCTGGACAATCTTCTGCTCACAAAAAGTCCCCCTATATTTACCCCGCAAAATCACTGGGCTATTCTTTGACGCTCGGATTTTGCGGGGGCCCCGTTTGCTGCCCCAAAAAGTCCTGCGGCTACTCTTTAATGCCAGGATTTTGCGGGGGCCATGATGCAAAACCTCTGGCTTGCATAACTCTTTTCCACTCTAGCTTTCCAAGTTTGAGCGGTAAATAACAAATCTAACAAGCAAAATCTTCATACAATCCGGGTGAAAAGACAAAAAAACCTTCCCCAACCTAAACTGCGGAAGGTCATTTGCGCTCTCCGAAAAACGTCTGCAAAAATTGGCTGAAGTCTTTGTGTTCATCCCGGCGCTTGCCAAGAAGAT
>JAJZPO010000119.1 GCA_021811155.1 Bacillota bacterium
AATGCTTCTCTGCGCAGAAAGAAAATTCACCCTTGAGCTTACCGGCATGTTTCATTCATCAGTGATGTCGTCAAGCGGCATGCATGTCTGAATTCTGACTCCTGACTCCTGACTCCTGACTCCTGAATTCTTCCTGGTTTGCTGCATCCTTTGCGAAGGGGATAGGCATAATAAGTTAGGTTTGAAATCAAGGCAAAGGAAGGTTCCCATGAGTGTTGTCCAATCCGGGATAGAGTCAACCGTTCCCACCGTCCCGCTTCAAGTGCCGGAACTGATGCTGGTGGAGCAAAAACTGGCCGAAGTCCTCGGCAAAGCTGAAGGCATAATTAAAGATACCTGTGCCGGACTTTTAAGCGCCGGGGGCAAAAGAATCCGGCCGCTTTTGACCGTATACAGCGGCCTGTGTTTTGGACCACTAAATACGAATATGGTCTTTGCCGCTGTGGCTGCGGAACTGGTGCACATGGCATCCCTGGTGCATGATGACGTCATCGACGGTTCTCAAACCCGGCGGGCCAGGGACACGGTCAATTCACTGCACGGCAACAGCGCTGCGGTCTTAACCGGTGATTATATTTTTGCCGAAGCCTTTAACATTTTATCCTCCCACAAGCTGTTTGCCCCCATGGGATATCTGGTGGAGGCTATCAAAGCCATGTGCGACGGGGAGGTGAACCAGGCAGGGGAATTGTTTGCCCTGTCGGCAAATCCGGACAAGTACTTTGCCCGCATCGCTCAAAAAACCGGAATATTGTTGGCGGCGTGCTGCAGAAGCGGCGCCCAAACCGGCGGCGGCAGTGAAAAGGAAATTGAAGTCATGGGAGAGTACGGGTTGAACCTGGGCTACGCCTTTCAGATAGTAGACGATATTCTGGATTTCACCGGGACCCAGGAGAAACTGGGTAAACCGGTTGGTGTTGATGTTACCAGCGGCAACATCACCCTGCCGGTTATCCTGTTAATGGATAACCCCGTGTATGGAAACTGGGTGAAGGAGGTCCTGGCCACCCGTCAGGTTAGCGTTACAGGGGTGGAAAGCATCAGGCAGGCTTTGCTGCAGGCCGGAAGCATCGAGCAATCATACGCGGCAGCAGCCGGGTGCGTAAAAAGAGCCAAGGCCAGCCTGGAACGAATCCCGGCCGGCCGCTACAAAAACATTCTGTTGGGGATGGCCGATAAAGTACTGCAGCGCCAGCTATGAGGCGGACGCCCGAGGTCCGAGATTCGAGGTCCGAAGTCCGAGGTCGGAGTCGGAGTGCATGCCTGCTTCCGGCTTCGGACCCGGTGGGTATGTTCATCCACTGACGGCGATGCGTAACGGCTCCTGTCATTCTGAGGCGGAGCCGAAGAATCTTAGGCCTGAATTGGGGGTTAAGATCCTTCGCTTTGCTCAGGATGACAGTGGGCAGACAACTTATTTTCAGGGCAATGGGGGACTTTTTGCGGTGCGGTCTGGGCTCGTGCCTGTCGCTGCTGGCAGATCTAAACCTGGATTACCCCGTGCCGGCGGAGTTGGGTGCAAATCCAGTGCAGGGTCCTGGTTTGGATTCCGGCGCGGTGCAGCAGGAGGCGGGTGACCGGGGCGGCCTCCTGCAGAGAGGTCTTGCGATCTGACAGGTACAGCGCCAGAAGGCCCTGGATAACAGCCTGGTGAAACTTGGGCCAGGGGAGCGTGCCGGCTTCAGTCAGGGAGGTGAGCAGGAAGAACTGCAGCCGTTCCAGGAGCTCCTGCTCACCGGAGTAATACTGGACAAAATTTAACTGGTTTGTTTCCCGGTCCTCTGGCAAATCGATAAAATAATCCAGCAAGATGTGCAGGCCGCAAATCCAGGGAAAGTAGGCCTGCATAGTTTTTTGCCCGAAGTCAGGGCTTAGGTCCGGGTCACTGGCGGCGGCAAACAGGCAAAATATCCCTAGGGTCGAACCGGCGGCAGCGGAAAATTCCCAGACGGAGATGACGGGAAAGGCCGCCAGGTATGGATTCGCCCACTCAAGGAGCTTCCTTTCTCGCACCGCCGGGTCCAGGTGTTTGTAAGTCTGCAGCCTGGAATACAGTTCGGCCAGGGTGAGGAGAGCAGGTTTGACCAAATCGTAGGATGGGAGCTTGCCCACCTCCGCGCGGCAGGTTTCGACCAGTGCCTGCAAGTACCCGCCGTCAGCCTTATAGGGATAGTACAGGTAATAATCCGACGTCTTCCCCGCCGGGTCCAGAGCCTCCGTCATAGCCAGGTGCAGCTGGGCGAAAGCCCGCTCATCGTGAAGCTTAAGGCAGTCAACCAGATTGTCCAGGTAGTCGCTCATAGTCTGGTATGCTGCGATGAACCGGACTGCGGCGCTCGTATCTGTCCCTGGGTACAGAGCATAGATGCTCCCGCCCTGGCAGTGAAAGCTCTTCTGCTCAATGCTGGCCAAAGCCTGCTCAGCCAGGCGCGGTTCAGCGGAACTTGCGGCAAGCTTCCACTCTGCCAGTTCGCTTATTACCTGGGGAAAGACTCCCCTGACAAAGTGATAGATGAGAGAAGTTTTAGTCATATCTTTAGCCCTAGATGACATATTAGAAGTTTGGTACTCCTTTCAGGCAGCTAGGACAAAGGGGACGGTTCTGGCCGTCCTAGCAAATCCTGCTGAATTTTGGCACTTATCCGCGAACCGCTTGGGGACAATCAGCGTTTTTGGTCTACGACATAGTATTGTCCAGCATATTGTTTCAGATTCCTTACAGGCTGGACAGGCTCTCGGAGTGGCGCGCAGTATTGACATTATTTGTGAAAGAGGTTATTATTCAGGTAGTAAATAACTAATTTACTACACTACTAAAAACGTTTGGGAGGTTTTCACATGAAAATACCGACGACTTTAAAGCATAAACCCGTAATAGTATCTGACAACTATGAAAAGGTTGACGGGAGATATGCTTACAATTCAGATGCCAAGGGACTTTCCTTGGGATTGGCCCAGTGGAATGACCGCGGTAAGGTTGATGTTTCAGCCAAAGTATGGCGATACACGGGTGAAAAATGGTCCAGGCAGTCTGAAGAATTGCCGCTGCACCGTGTGCTCGATCTGGCTATTTTGGTTTGCAGTGCAAAACTCCATTTTCGCGAGGCTTATCGCTTCGAGAAACTATATGACCCCAAAAAACCTGTTATTGACAGGGTAGGCTTACAGGGTGACGCTATGACGGTGGCTGTATGTACGGACAATGAAAAGATTGATGAGGATATCAAGTTATTCAGCCAGGCGCTTAGCAACGATGATGAGCTAATCGGCGAACGGTTGCGCACCCTAGGTAGGTTGTTAAGAGAAATGGGGTACTAAATCCGTTGAAAGCTAAAATGAGCACAGGCGGCAAAAGAAGTCGCCGCCTGTCGCACAGAAAAGGCAGAGCTTGAAATTGGCTCTGCCTTATGTATGTCAGCAACGGGCGGTTAATGAAAATACTCTGTTTCAAAGCACCGGGCGATGTCCAGGTGCTTTTTGCGTTTAGGCTTTGCCTGTAGACGGATTTTTGTCGTGTTTGGTCATTGCATTGAGAAGACAATGAGAAATTCTGGCGAACACGCAGAATAATAGCAGTTTAATCTACCTTATCTCTGGAGGAATTTAACAAAGATGAAAGAATATTACATTTTGCAGGAGATATGGAGGTAATGGAGCGTGGCAAAATTCAGGAAGATTTTTGTTATGTCCGCAGGCGTTTTAACGCTATGTCTCGCGGCGTTTGTCATCTATCTGACCTACAGTGTCTACCATTTTGCCGACAGCATCTCAAACCGGAACACAGAAACATTGACCGCATTCTCGGACTTGGCCGGGGTTTCGAGTGAAGATTCAGACGAAAAACATCTTCTGCTGAAAGAAAAGCTGGCCCAAAGCCTGGATGGGATTGTAAATGAAAATGCATCGATAAACATCCTGGTTGTCGGCGTCGACTTTGGTGATTTCAAGCATGATACCTTCCGGGCAGGCCGGGGCCGAAGTGATACCATCATGATTTTCTCTGTAGACACCAAGAGCAAACGGGTATCCCTGCTGTCCATTCCCAGAGACACCTATGTCGATATTCCGGGGCGAGGGATGGATAAGATCAACCATGCCTTTGCTTTTGGTGGGATTAGCCTTTCGGCAAAAACAATCTCCCAATTCCTCGATGTTCCAATAAATCACTATGTCCGGGTTAACTATGATGCTTTTACCAAAGTGGTTGACGACTTAGGGGGGGTCACTGTAGACGTCACTGAAGACGTCGTGTATTTTGGGGACGGCAAGGTTAAAGTTCCCAAAGGTGTGCAGAAAATGGATGGGGCAACGGCCTTTGACTATGTTCAGGTTCGTCAGGGGGATATTACCCGGGTTCAACGCCAGCAAAAGTTTGTCAAGGCCGCAGCGGAACAGGCTTTGAGTATCCAGAACATGGCTAAGCTACCCGCAATTTTACGTGATGTGACCCCGGATATTGACACGGACCTCAGTCCGAAAGAGATGCTGAATCTGTTGTTGGACCTGCGCTACACCAATCTTGCCGAGATGCACAATGAAATAGTGCCTGGCAGGGCAGACATGATCAAGGGAATAAGTTATTGGATTCCTGATAAGTCCGGAACCCGGGAAGCCGTTAAGCGGTGCTTTCGATAAGTACACAAGTGCTGTAGTTGAAGGAGAGGAACAGAGATGGTCCAACAGAGTAACCTTGTGCGTCATTGGAGAACGGTACGTAAAAATTGGCCGGTTATGGCGGTTGTTACAGTGATCGCCTTGCTCACCAGTTATATGCTGACATTCTTTCTCATCCACCCGGTTTATGAAGCCTCAAGCACAGTTATCGTAGGCAAGAGTGATGGAAATCCGGGTGACAAATCGCTTGACTACAGTTCAGTTTTGGCTAACCAGCAGTTAGCCAAAACTTATGAGGCAGTTGCCACGAGCAGGACTGTTTTGGAAAGGGTCGTTAGCCTGGTGGGCACAGGCCTGTCCCTCAAAGACTTGCGCCGGCAAGTAAAAGTGAACGTGGTCAAAGGTACGGAGCTCATTGCCATTAACGTTCAAGACGGAAATCCTGACAGGGCTGCGCAGATTGCTAACTTTCTCACAGCTGAGTTCTCCAAGCGGGTGGTGGAGGTTAAGAAAGTTGACAGTGTAAGCTTGGTTGATTCTGCAGTCCCACCGCAAGAACCGCTGAAACCCCGCAAGGTTATAAACATGGTCCTGGCTTTTGTCATAGGCCTGTCGGGTTCCGTTGCGCTGATTCTTTTCCGTGAATACCTGGACAATACCATCAAGACCCCTGAGGAAGTTGAAATCCTGGAAGTTCCGGTGTTAGGCGCGATTCCTAACTTCAACTGAATTCGAAAGTAGGTGTTGGCATGAGTACTGTTTCACAAGTCCAAGTGCAGTTTCCCGCAGTAATCACCCCAAAAAGCAAGAATCCGCCGGCGTACGGTCCACACCAACTGATTACCATAACAGCGCCGGAGTCAACCGTCAGTGAGGCTTATCGAATCCTAAAAACTAACTTAATTTTTAAAAACGTGGAAAAGGGCTTAAAGTTCATTGCTGTCACCAGTTCGCTGCCTTCGGAGGGGAAAAGCACGACTGCCGCAAATCTTGCTATAACCTTGGCCCATAGCAATAAACGCGTGATTTTGGTAGACGCCGACTTGAGAAGGCCCTCTTTACATAAGATTTTTGGCTTAAGCGGGGCAGGTTTAACCAACGTGTTGGTAGGCGGGGGTGATTGCCTGGAAACATGCAGCAACTTCGAGAATTTTTCCCTCAAAATTCTCACCTCCGGCCCCTTGCCGCCCAACTCGTCTGAATTGCTGGCTTCAAGTAAAATGAAATTCGTTTTGCAAGAATTAAGCGGGTTCGCCGATTTTGTCATCCTCGATTGCCCGCCTGTCCTGGGGTTTAATGACGCTCTGGCCCTGGCGCCGTTGATTGACGGATATTTGTTGGTGGTGGGAAGTGGCAAAGTGCCGAGGAATGCTTTCATGCAGACCAAAGAACAGCTTGCCAAAGTAGGTGCAAAGATAATAGGCGCTATTGTCAACAACTTGGACTTACGGGATACGCAAGGCTCTTATTATTATGACTCTGATTACAGCAGATAGTACTAGCATCTTTGAGCAGCGAGTTAACACAGTCCGATTGGAGAAGGTAAGCATGTTACAGGAGCGTCCAGATGCTCTGGACTTTTTTGACGCGGCATCCCGCCACTTGCCGCAGCTGGCCTTGAAACGGGGATTAGACATTCTGGGTTCGGTCATTGGGCTGGCACTGTTCAGTCCGATACTATTGATCACTGCAGTGGCAATCAAGCTCTCAACCCCTGGACAGGTACTGTTTAATCAAGCCAGAGTGGGACTCAACGGCAAAGTTTTTATTTGTTACAAATTTCGTTCCATGGTAGTCGGCGCCGAGGAGATGAAAGCTTCCCTGGCACACCTGAACGAGATGGAAGGACCGGTATTTAAAATCAGAAACGATCCCCGCATGACACGGATTGGCCGATTTATCAGAAAAACCAGCATTGATGAGCTGCCACAACTGTTCAATGTCCTGCTGGGTCAGATGAGTCTGGTGGGGCCCAGACCACCTCTGCCAAGTGAAGTTTGCTCATACAAAAACAGTCACAGGATACGGCTGAGTGTCAAACCTGGCCTTACCTGCATATGGCAGGTAAGCGGCAGAAATAACGTTGATTTTGACCAATGGATGGAAATGGACAGAGAGTACGTTCAAAACTGGTCTTTCTGGCTGGATATAAAGATCCTGTTGAGCACCATTCCCGTCGTGCTGCTCAGAAAAGGCGCCTGTTAAACTGTGCCTGGTCACAGGGCAAGGAGCAACTTTGATAGGAGTAATGAAAGTGAACCTTAGTTCCGTCCTTGATGCAAACAAAAGCAGGCTGAACAAGCCATTTATGTGGACAAGCGCCGTAATCTCAGGCCTATTGGCTGGCTCCGTTGCCTCCGACCTAAAAGGACTGTTGCTGGTTCTCGGATGTGGTACATTTTTTGGCATGACTTATTGGTTGTTGGTTAAGCCGGTCTTGGCCTTGAGTGTTTTTATGAGCGTCTGGGGTACAACCCAGTTTCTGTTAAACGAAATTGTCTTATTTCAGTTTTCCGGCGTTTCTATGACCCTCTCCCGGACGATGGGATTGTTGCTTATCCTTTCCCTTGGCGCCAAGCTGGTTTTTTCAGTCCTTAAGCATGGGGTTCAGATTGGCAACTGGTTGTCGATAGAAACTGGTTTTTGGGGATTTACCGCTTTTGTTATTAGTTCCGCCTTTACCTTAATTTTTTGGCAGGGCGAAGACGCGCTTTCCGCATTTATCCGGCTGTTAAGCGGTTTCGTGATTTTCCTGACCATTTCCCTGCTCGTGAAAAACGAAGCGGAATTACTGCTGTTTGCAAAGCTGGCAACTTATTCAGGGGCACTTACGGGAATTTTTACTACTATCACCTATGTCCTGGCCAAATACACTTCTTTTCCGGTGTTGGATGCCCTATTACGCGCAACTCAAGGCGATACAGCGCTGCGTGCCGGAGGGAATCTTGGCGGACCGATGAAAACCGCAGGCTTCTTGCTGGTGTGCTTCGGCTTTGGACTCATCGCCTTCGAAGTTGCCAAAACACAGAGAGCACGACTCTTTTACCTGACTTTGAATCTCATAATGGGGATAGGACTGCTCACAACCCTGACCCGGTCATCCCTGATAGGCTTGATTACCGCCCTTTTCATTTACCTTTATTGGACCAAAAAGTCCACGCTTCAAATGCTTGGAATAATGTCTTTGGTACTGGGGGTATTGCTTGTCGGGGTTTTCATGGTGGGCTGGGACAGTGTAATCGCCAGGATGAGTGATGTAAATGGCATTGGGTCAAGCGCAGACTTGTCAATGGCAGGTAGCGGCAGGATTTTGTTGTGGCAAAGCAACCTGGCTGCTTTTTGGGACGGGGACCTATTCAGTAAAGTATTT
>JAJZPO010000019.1 GCA_021811155.1 Bacillota bacterium
ATGCTGCAAGAAATATGTTGAATTTTACTGGAAGGCCCTATCACCCCATACTTTTATATGACTTGGCGGCTTGTTATGAAAGTTGGGATAAACTGTTAAACACAGGGGCAAGCACAATATATCCGTCACACGGTAAGCCTTTTGATTCTGTAAGGCTTAAGATTTTGTGCAATCACCTATAGAACGAAAATCTTTACAGCTAAAACTATTGCGGTTCACGCTCTTTGGCGGCAGGGTAATCATTGCCCTGCCGCCAAAGCTTTGCAATAATGGCAAAATTGTCTGGAGATTCTGTGCCGCCTCGCGGCAGGGTACGGGTGCTGTCGGAAATACCCCTTACTTTACCTGGCCAGTTTGACCGAGACTACCCCGGCCACGAAAAATACAGCGGCCATACCTGCCAGCACGGCTGCCGGCAGCAAAATCGAAGCCAAGTCCTTCCCCCGGTAGATGAGGTCTGTAAGGCCCGCCATCACCCACCCCTGCGGGGTGAACTTAGCTGCAGCCTGCATCACAGGAGAAGCGATTTCGAGCGGCCAGTACACTCCTCCCAGCATTGACGTGCTGATGATGACAATGGTGGAGAGCGCCTGGAGCTGGCGTTGGGTTCTCACCAGTCCGGCCAGAAAAGTTCCCAGGCCCATCACCGCGAGCATATAAGCAGTCATCAGGATGAGAAGTCCGGGTACGGAACTCCCCCAGTTCACGCCGAACAAGAACTTGCCGGCCAGCACCAGGAGGGCCAGCTGGATGCAGCCCAGGACAAAAGAGCCCAGGAAAAAGCCGCCCAGGATCTGGGCACGCGACGTGGGCGTCAGCAGAAGCCTGTTCCAGGTCCGCTGTTCCCGTTCTTCCAAAATTCCGCCGACAGAAAGTACGAGGGTAAACATCACGAACATGACGGTAAAGCCCAGAGAAGACTGAGTGAAGCCAGGCACGCTCTCTTTCTCCTGTTCGCCGATATCTCTCTCCCCTATCGTAACCGGTGATCCCTCTGCCCACTCCTCTCTGCTGCGCGCGAATACCTTTTGCCACCCGGCGTTTTCACCAGGCTCAAAGACGGTCTCCGCCACATTAGCAGCCGCGACGGACGCTTTCAGGCGGGTAAGAAAGTCGCTGATATCCTGTTTAATTGCCACACTCTCTAAACGCCCTTCCAGGCTGTAGAACTCCAGCGGCACGGGATCTTCGTTTTCTTTCAGCTTTGCCCCAAACCCGGCAGGAATCACCGCCACGGCAATTACCTTCCGGTCATCGAGGGCCTGAAAGGCCTTTTCCTCCCCTGCCGGAACGGGTTTGAAGCCGGTACTTTGCCTGAGATCTGCCGCCAGTAAGGCGGAGATCTCCGAGCGGTCCTTATCGACCAGGTAATAGGGAGTCCTGGCTGACCCCTGTGCCGTCCCGGACCCGCCTAAGGCCATGCCGATCAGCCAGGTAAAGAGGAGCGGGGACAAGAGCATGACAACCAGGAACAGCTTCTGGCTTACGGACTTTTTTATCTGGTTCAAGGTGAGCGCCAGCACCTTCTTCACTATATTCTCCCCCCTTCCTGGAAGCGCAGGCCAAGCAGGCTAAAGGCCAGGAAAACAGCCGCAATCAGAGCGAGCACCGAGGCCTCCGGCAAAACGGCAGTGTAGTCGCGGCCTTCCATCAGTTTCAGATAGCCGGTCAGGGCCCAGCCGTTAATTGTGCCTTTTCCCAAGAGCTGCAGGAACTTGGGCATTACCATTAAAGGAACCATGCTCCCGCCAAGGAGCGCCATTACCTGCACGACAATGCTCCCAATGGCGTCAGCTGTTTTGGAACTTTTGGCTATGGTCGCGACAAATACAGCCATGGCTGCGCATGCCGCCACTGCCGCCAGGGACAGGAGCGCCAGACCTGGCAGGGAACTGCCCCAATCAACCTTAAACAGCAACCTGGTAACCAGATAGATCGCCAGGACCTGAAGCAGGGAAACCAGCATGATGCCCAAAAACTTGCCGGCCAGGAAGCTCGCCTTTTGTGTTGGGGTGATCAAGAGCCTGCCGAATGTGCCTGCTTCTTTTTCTTCCAGCATGGACTTTGTGCCGGCCAGGGCGGTGAACAACAGAAACATCACAGTCATCCCGGCTGCGTAGTATTGAAAAGCAGAAACCTGCCTGCGCCCGGCGCGGGTGGTTTCCCGCATCAGCTCCCCTGTACCGTTCTCGGCTTTCAGTTTCTCCATAACAGCAGGAATAAGGCGGGGGTCAATCCCGTTTGTCACAGCATCAATGGCTTCGAATCCCGTCTGAATGGCTGCAACCTGGGAAGTAAAGCTGTCTAGAACTGCTTTGGTAATTTCCCTGCGCCAGGGCTTGCCGGGATCAGAGTAAAGCTCCAGCTCAGCCTTCTCCCCTCGCATCACCTGGTCTGTGAACCCCTCGGGCACCAGGACAAAAGCTGAGACCTCGCCCTTTGCGACCATGTCCTTGCCGGCTTGTTCCGTGGTGTCCACAACCTCAATCATTTTGCTGATTTCCTTAGAGCCGAAGACATCCTGCCTCAAAGTCTTGGCCAGAAAGCCTTTGTCTTTGGCGAAGAATGCCACCTTGTACTTGCTGACGCTGCCGCTGTCCCCGAAGCGGGAATCGAAGGTCAGGCCCAGGATAAAAATCAAAATCAGAGGCATGAGGATTGTCAAAGCAATCCCTTTCTTGTCCCGCAGGCTGATTCTCAAATCCTTAAATGCGATATGGACGAATTTCACTGCGCCTTCCCCCTAGTCCCGAAGATTACGGCCTGTAAGCTGGAGGAAGACCGTTTCCAGGTTTGGTTCCTTGACTTTTACCCCGCCCACTTTTTGGCCCAGGCGGACGAAGCAGGCCAGGACTTCCGGCAGGACCTCCGGGCCTCCGGCAGACAAAAACTGAATCTCATCGCTGCCGGCCGTAACCCCGCTCACACCGGCAATTCCCTTCAGGCAGTCGAGAACATCCTGGCCAACGCCTTGGGCTTCGACCGTAACCACATCCAGCCCCCCGGCAAGTTGGGCCAGTTCCTTCAGGCTCCCCTGGGCCAGCACCTTGCCATGGTCCATGATCGCCACCCGGCTGCACACCGACTCTACCTCCTCCATGTAATGGCTGGTGTAAATCACCGCCATTCCCTGACTGTTCAAGAGCCTCACCGTCTCCAGGATATGGTTGCGCGACTGTGGATCGATGCCTACGGTCGGTTCGTCCATGATCAGCAGTTTCGGCCGGTGCAGCAAGCTGGCCGCGATGTTGATCCGCCGCTTCATCCCGCCGGAATAGGTCTCAATCCGTTCACTGGCCCTGTCAGCCAGGCCGGCAATATCCAATGCCTCATTGACGCGCTGCCGCAAAACCTTGCCCCCCAGCCCGTACATCCGCCCCCAGAAATTGAGGTTCTCCCTGGCGCTGAGGGTAGGGTACAGCGCTATGTCCTGAGGCACAAGCCCAATAAATTGTCTGACGGCCTTTGTGTTTACACCCGCCTGCCCGGCGAACCTAATCTCTCCCTGATCAGGTGACAGCAGGCCGCAGATCATGGCAATAGTAGTTGACTTTCCGGCTCCATTAGGCCCGAGCAGCCCGAAAACCTCCCCCTCCCCTACCGAAAAGCTTACTCCGTTAACCGACTTTCTGCCGCTAAAGTCCTTGACCAGGTTAGTCACAGTCAACAACAAAGCTTCCTCCACCTCTTCACCCCCGGGCCCTGCACCCTAAGGAAAATAACAGTACCGTTGCCAAATTCTTATAACTTCTACCAGTTTCGACTAATCTCCTGCCGGGTTGGGGCTTACTCACTCCCTTTTTGCCTTATCCCGCTCCAGTCTTGCTTTCATACCCAGCGCAGCCCCAGGCAATAAAGAGTTCCTGAGGCCAAGGCCAGCAAAGAAGATGTTAAAAAAGGAAACTACACCAAAGTGACAACTCTTTCCTATGACGAGGCAGATCCCAGTTAACAGGAGGCCGGTTTACACCGGCCATAATAAGGTGGAGATAAACTGTTTGTCTTTTTTGCCCGGCTTCGAGTAACTGGTCAAGCCCCTACTCCATATACTGGTACCGGAGAGGGGTGACCAGATGGAAACGGGTAATTCTGCTCAAGGCAAGGGAAGCATAGCATCCTCGACTCGCGTCCGCTCTGTGGAGGAATACCTTTCGAAAGTTGACCAGGCTTTTAAACTGCTCTGTCCGGAGAGTCAAACCTGTGAATTATGGTTCCGGGGCCAGCCGCAGGCCGGCTTCAGCCTGGAGCCTAGAATTGCCAGAAAGCCTTTGAACCCGGAGTTGGAGATCATTTATCTCTCCAAGTTTAAATCCATGGCAATTCCCTATGTGCAGAGCCTGCCCAGTTTTCCGATTCCGGACGGCCGGGCGGCATATTGGCATTGGCTGATCATGATGCAGCACTACGGCATACCAACCAGACTTATGGACTGGTCCCGCGATGCTCTAACAGCTCTGTTTTTTGCCGCAGACCAACTCCCCGCAGATAAGGGAAAAGATGCGGCAGTCTGGCTGCTCAATCCAGTGACTTTAAACAAGGCCTTTTCTTTCCACAGCTTTGTAAAACCGGGTTACATCCCCAACCTCGACGAAGAAGTCGTAGACCTGCTGTTTGGACCCAACGCTCAGCCCAAGACCAAGAAACCCGCTGCAGTAATCGGCCCACTGAACAATCCCCACATTGTGGCTCAAAGAGGAGTGTTCACAGTCTTCCCTAAGCTGAAGGTACTTACGCCTCTAAATCTCTTCCCGGACAGTTCAGAGTATCTCGCCAAAATTGTCATCGCTGCGGACCGAGTCGATTTCATCAAGACCCAGCTGACCCATTACGGCATTACGCGCATTGCTCTTTTCCCCGAGATCACTGAAATTGCCAATGAAATCAAGATCCAGGTGGAACAGGAAGGCCAACTGCCGTAGTAAACCTACAAAGCCCGTCCAGCTTATTGGATGGGCTTTGATAACTTTCCTATAGTATTCGCCCGGGAGGCCTTGTTTTTTGGCAGCAACGAATTTTGTCATTGTGGTGAAGGTTATGGCGGTTCAGCACCGCTCGCCACTTGCTTTGTCGGTAATAATTCCCTATAATTTTCATGTAGCCGTTGTCTCGCCTGTGTTGTTTCAAACACTATTCAAGATGTCATGACATTTTAGCCTGGCGGTAGATTCGCCAATTAAACGAGGTAGGGCTACCTTATTTTTGTTCTCCGCAGCTTTGCCGCGGTCTGATATTGCCTAAGCAGCAAGGTTTTTGACGAGGGAGTGGTTAGCAGGATGCGCATGAGATTACGGACGTTTTTAGGGGTTTTGCTCTTGCTCTTCGGGGTAGGCGGAATGAGCGCGGTGGGTGGGTTTTGGTATCTTAACCATTCGCTCCAGGCTCTGGTCGAGCAAGATTTGGATCACCTGCAGAAGCTCAATACGGTTTATGCCAATGGATTGCAGCGTGGACAGGCTCTGCGCAATATGCTGCTGAACCCTGGTGATACGACCGCCAAAGCTAATTTTGACGATGCGGCTCAAAAAACAGAAGCAGCGCTAAACGCCCTGAATCGAGCGGATCTGAGTGCGCTCGACAATCAGGATGTTTCTCTGCAGCGCATGCTGCTGGAAAAAATTGCGCAAGGGCAATCAATGGAAGCTATAAGCCGCGAAATCAAGCAAACAGAGACTCCCGTATGGCGTCAGGAAAGGGCGCTTGTGTTGCAGGAAATCAGCCGGGCTGAACAGGAATATGCCCAGACCACCGGTCGCCTGCAGCAACTGGGCACGGTGATGATCGTCGGGATGCTTGCGGTTATCATCCTCACTGTTGGGCTGGTCATTTTTGCTTTCTTGGGGATTTCGCGGACGATCCGCGGATTGCGGGACAGCATGGCCTTGGCCGGAAACGGGGACCTCGGGGTGTGGAGGCCTGTGGAAATGGGAGACGAGCTGGGGGAATTGGCGGCATCGTTTAATGTGATGATCCGCAACCAGGCAGCAGTCCTCCAGCAAGCGGACAAGGCCGCATTGGAAGTGGCGGCAACGGCTCAGGAAATGGTCGCTTCGGCCCAGGAAGTCACTGCTTCCGTGGAAACGATTAATGAACGCCTGGTAAGCGTCTCCGGCAACGCATCGGACGGCACCCAGGCGGCTTTGGAATCCTCGCGGGTCATGCAGGAGCTGCAGCGCTGGATTCAGGACGCTGACAGGCTTGCCAAATCTGCCCGGAGCAATTCCGAGAGCACCCTCCAAGCGGCAGAAAACGGGCAGCGCACGGTGGAGGAGACCGTACAGCGGATGAGTCATATCCGTTCCCAAACCTTGGAAACAGAAGAACTCATGACTTCCCTGGCGGATTATTCCCAACAGATCGAAGTGATTGCGCAGACAATTACGGGGTTGGCCAATCAGACCAACCTGCTGGCGCTCAATGCGGCTATTGAAGCCGCCAGGGCCGGAGAAGCGGGGCGCGGGTTTGCCGTGGTAGCGGAAGAGGTGCGCAAGCTGGCGGAACAATCCAATCATGGCGCCGGCGAAGTGGCGGAACTTGTGCAAAGAATTACCGCGGGTGTCGCGGCTGCGATGACCGCAGCGCAGCGCAGCCGCTCAGAAGTGGAAAGCGGCGTGCAGGTTGTGAAGCAGGCCGGAGGCGCCTTGAACGAGATCTACCAGGCCGTAACCCGAAGCGTTGAAGATATAAAAGGAATTGTGGACGTAACCGATTCGGAAATGGCGCATTCTGAGAAGGTGATGCACCTGATGGATTCGGTGGCGGAACGGATCAGACAGACGGCGGCTGACGCGCAGGATGTGGTGGCTGCAATGCAGGAAATATCCTCGGCTATGGGAAACGTCGCTGCAAGTACAGAGGTCTCGGCGACGATGTCCTCCGGACTGAAGACGGTGATCGAAAGGTTCAAGACAGCGGAGAAACAACTGACGACCAGAGAAATCCTGGAACAGGCCAAGACCGATCACCTGTATTTGCAGTCCCGCCTGACAAACATGCTAAACGGCAAGGAATCAATCCTGCAAGAGGAATTAACCACGCAGCACACCTGTGCGCTTGGGAAGTGGCACGCAAAGGCGGATGTCTCAGAGCGGCAGAAACCGGGGCTTATGCGTTTGACTGTTCCCCATGAATCCTTCCACACAGCGTTGCGCGAAGCAGTAGAGGCCTCGGCGCGCGGTGACCATGGCAAAGCAAAGCGTGAAGGAAAAGTCGTACGCCGCCAGGTAGAAAATGTTATTCGAATTGTCAATCGCATTTTGCGGGATGAGAAAGTATAACGTTGGCGAATCACTTTGCGTCATGGACGGTCGTGTAAAGTATACATTTCACCTTTTGATGTTCGCCTGCCCCAAGGGGATGAAAAAGATGATGATATTCGCACAGTCATTCAGCCTGATTTAACTGTGGTTTGCGATAGGTCAAAGATTGACGAGCATGGTTGTAAAGGGGCTCCTGACCTAATCATTGAAATCCTTTCCCCGGCAACGCTGAAAAAAGATTTGGGTGTAAAGTTGCGGCTATATGAAACAGCGGGGGTTTTAGAATATTGGGTTGTGCATCCGATTGACCAAACTGTGCTAATTTTCAATCTCAAGCAAGGAGGGTATGGCACGCCAACAATATATAAGACTCCTGACGAGATTCCCGTGAGCACATTTGGAGACTTGGTTATTGCTTTAGCAGAAGTTTTTTAAAATTTGTGACCCCGATGAATGCGACACAACTCCATTGTGTCGCATTGCTCCAAATCCGCAAAGCCGCCTGTACCAAGGGCTGAGTGGGCTTTCCTGTAATCCTCAGAGCTATCTTGCACTTAATTTTCGACGATAAGCCGCGCCCCTTTCACCGTCAAGTTAATCGTCATGCATGGCGCACTCAAAAAAGTCACCCATTGAGTTTAGTCTCAATGGGTGACTCTTCTTTACTTGTTTTTTGCTTATTTTTTCAAACTTAAGTGTTACCCTTTGCTCCCTACCAACTGTCTAAGCTGCTGCTCGATTCCCTTGCTGACCACGGCCTCTCCGCCGAATATGGTCGCTCCGGTCAGGTTTTTGCTCTTCAGGTAGTTCATGACCTGATCCGGCAAACTTCCGTCCGCCAGGACAATCGGGGCATTGTGAGCGGCAGCATAGACGCTTCCTGCCAAGGCATCCGGGAAGTTGTCGCCTGTGGCCACGCAGACGTCTTGTCCGGCTAAGTTGAAGTACCGGGCGACGTCCAGAGAGGTGGCATAGCGGTCGGCTCCCCCGATCCTGACAATATTCGTCTGAGCCAGACCCGTGATTTGGGCAGCCTGGTTTGCCACAGCTGTGCCGATGGCCGCTTCCCCTCCGATGATATAGACTTTGGCGGGCTTGATGGCGGCAATTTCCTGCGCGACGGCGCTACTGATCCCATCTTTTTGGACCAACAGGATCGGCAGCTGCATTTGCGCCGCAACACTGCTGACGGACAGGCCGTCCGGGTAGTTTTCACCGGTGACCAGCACAACCGGGGTTCCGGTCTTGACCGCCAATTGATCCGCTATTTTAACAGAAGTTTCATAGCGGTCCGCTCCACCTATTCTGGTAATATGGTTGAAACCGCTTGCTGCCACTTTGTTTTCCATCGCGCTGCTGACAGCGGCCGTGCCGCCCAGGATATAAACCGTCCCCGCCGGGTCCAGGTTGGACTTCAGGTAGTTTAAGACTTTTGCTTGATCCGCTTCTGAACTCCCCACGAGGAGTATAGGCGCATTCAGCTTATAGGCCAAAACACTTCCTGCTAAGGCGTCCGGATAGTTGTCCGCCGTGGCTAAGATCACATTAGATATTTTGCCGGTGTATTCCGCTTGGGCGATGGCCAAGGCAGTATCGACCCGGCTCCGGCCCGCCAGTCTTATAACCCCGGAAGTCGTCGGGCTCATTTTGAAATCCCAATGTACGATTTCCTGTTCCACGGAAATGGTCGGGCTTGTGTATGGATCATACCCGTCCTTGGTGGCAACGATATAGTAATCCGTGGTCGGGAAGACCATGAAGCCATAGGCTCCACTGCTGTCACTGGTCTGGGGATCCTGGTTATTGCTGGGTTTGAATCCGGCGATGCTTGGCAGGGCTACCACGGTATCCGGAGTTTTTCCTGCCGCCTTATTCCTCTCGGTACCGGCGTAGTACAGGGTAACCTTAACTCCCGCCAGGGCTTTTCCCGTGGCGGCATCGGTGATGATGCCATAGGGGTCGATTAAGGTTATGGTTAAGCTGACATTCCCGCTGCTGTCAATTTTAATCTCCAGGGTGGCAATCGTAATTTTCTGCCCATGGCCCAAATCATAAGTGATATTAAAGTTATTGTCGGTTCCTTTGGTCAAATTCGCCACTTGGATTGTCCCGTCAGCGGAAATTGGGGCAGGCGTTCCCGCGGCGCCGGTTATAGCCACATGAGAGAGATCGCTCAATGGGCTTACCGTTCCGTCCGGTTGTTTCAGCACCGCAAGATGTGCGGCACTCATGGAAACCGTATCACTGCCGGTACTATTGGTCGTTACAGTGGCGGTTACACTGGAAACATTCACGCCTGTCGTACCGTCGATGACGTTACCTGTTACTGTGGTTGATGTGGAGGATGAGCTATGCGAGCCGCCTCCGCCGCCATCTCCGCTATTGCCTCCGCCTCCCGAAGATCTTGGGGCCAGGACGGTAAATCCAAGCGGATTGCTCGCGACACCGTAGACCGTGGCCGTAACCGTGCCGGAACCGGCGGCCAGCGGAGTCAATAGACTGCCTGTCAGGCCGGCATAAGCATTCCCTGAAGCCAGATTCCACTGTACGGTCTGACCGCTCAGACTAAAAGGAGCACCGTATTGGTCCGTTCCGTTCAGGCTGAGATTATTGAGATCATAGACTGCTTGCCCGACTGTGAGGTCAGGAATGCTGCCGCTTAAGGTAAGAACGGTGAGCGTGGGAGCGGGCGGGATGGTTTCAAACTCGGCGCTTACCATGACGTTGGCCGCAGGCATCGTGAAGCTCGTGCCGCTGATCAGGTGATCCGTTGTCCCGTCGTTATACTTCAAAGTTCCGGCTTTCAGTTGCATCCCGGCATCCGGGGTTATCGTCAGGTTGATGGCTGCCCCTGATGTTGCCGTGCTCGGGCTGGCTGTGATGCTCCCGCCCGTCAGGCTGCCGATGCTGACCGTATATGTGGCCGGCGGGATGGCACTCAGGGTAAGGTTTACGCCCGAGGTCGTCGTATTGGCTGTTACGTTTACATTCGTTTTATTGGCGCCGGTATAGCCTGTCAGACCGGCGGTTACGGTATAGCCTGTTCCGGCGGGTACGTTGAGGATGGAGTAGCTTCCGTTGCCGGCCGTTGCGGCTGAATAGACACTGCCGCTCACCGTCAGGCTCACCGTCGCTCCGGCCAGCGGATTCGTTCCGTCCGTTACCGTCCCGCTGATCGTTCCGGTGGTAATCACCGGCGGGATGGCCGTGAAATTCGCCACCAGAGTTCTGTCAGCCGTACCCAGGGTGAAGACGAATGCTGCATTGGTGCTCACCTGGCTTCCGCCCTCCGTCCAGTTGACGAAGGTATAACCGCTGTTGGGCGTGGCCATCACCGTCACCGAAGCTCCTTCGGCATACGTGCCCCCGCCGGAAACCGTTCCGCCTGCTGGCGGATTGGATGAGACGCTGACGGTGTGGGTAAGAGGCGGATTCGCCGTCCACTGAGCGTACAGCGTGACATTGGCGGCTCCCATCGTTAATGTCTCCCCAGCTGCGTAGCTTGTGCCGCTGCCACCGGCTGCGGTGTTCCATCCCGCGAAAGTGCTGCCTGTCTTGACAAGGCTTCCGGCCGCCTTGACGGTTGCCTGTGCTCCGACCACATATCTGAGAGGATCGGACGGGACTGTGCCGGAATCGGCCCCGTTACCGTCGTAAGTCACCGTATAGCTTACAAGCCCCTCTCCCGCGCCGCTCACGACCCAGTTGGAGGTAGGGCCGCTTAAGGCAAAGCCGGACAGGCTGCCGTTACGGTAGCCTGTTTCATCCGCAAGCGTGGTCACACCGGCATTGTCGCCCCCCGCCACTCCCTGGTTAAAACTGTAGGCGCTCACCAGACCGGTTTGATCGGAAGGGTCAATGGGATTCAGCATATTCTGGCGGATTTCATTCTGCGTCAGCGCACGGTTCCAAATCCGAAAATCATCCAGTGAGCCCTTGAAAGGATAGTTACCGTTGCCGCGGCTGCCCAGTACGAAGGACGACGAGGAAGATGCAAGTGGGCTGGTGACAGGCTGCGCGCCGTTATTGGTCAGGGCAACCTCGTTTCCGTTGATATACATTTTCGCCAGAGCGGCCGAGGGCTGGTAGACCACGGCCACATGGGTCCAGACGCCTGTGGGCAAAACACCTGCGGCATCAAGGTAGACGCCGGGGGTGGGAATAAACCTCAGGCTGTTGGCACTTCCGCCCGTCTGGATTTCCATTTGCTCGGTATTTTTGCCGCAGATGAACTGGATGTCGGAGGAGGAATTCGGCTCCCACTTCACCCAGGTTTCGATGGTAAAGGCGTTGGTAATACCGTCGTCGTTGTCGGGGATGGACACATAATCGTCCACACCGTCAAAGCTTAAGGCGTTGCCCCGGCCCTGGCCGGTCTGGGTGACCGTGACTGTTTTGGTGGTCGTGCCGTCGGAAACGGTCACGTTGGCGCTCCTGAATGAGGACGAGGTGTTGGCGGACGCCGTCATAGTCAGCCAGCTGAAACCGCTGCCTGCAGCGGGACTGACGGTCAGCCAGGGCTGGTCGGAAACCGCCGTCCAGGCGCCGCCGCCCGTGACATACACCGGCGTGACGCTTCCCCCGTAAGCGCCCATAAAGTCCGTTGCGCCGGAGACATTCAGCGGGGGAAGCACCGCGGCGCCCGGGCTGGCGCTGTTTATTTTGACATAGCCGTCCTCCACCCAACCCGCGATGTTGGGCTGGGGCAGGTTGGAGAGCTGCAAGTACACGTCCCAGTCACTCTTCTCTATGGTGACGGTCTGGTGTTCATAAGGGGCCAGGGTGTAAGCATGGGTAACGCCGCCGGCGTTTTTCAGCTTCACGGCATGCGCCGCGTCGTCGTTGTTCTGCAGCTCAAAGGTGGCGGTCGTATCGCTGGTGCCTTTCGGTTCGGCCGTTACCAGCGCCGCGCCGTACCATTTCATGACTGCGGGGCTTACAACCATAAACGGGTTATACGGGTCATCGTGCATGCTGGCCTGCACCTCATAGCCGGTCGGAGAGAGGAAATACACATTGCTGCTGGCGGGAACGCTGACGGTATAGATATTGCTGCCTGTCTGCAGCTCCAGCGTGACCTCCTGGGCGTTCCGGTTATTGATGGAATACATTCCGGCCTGTCTGTTTGCCAGCGAACCCAAAAAATACATTTCAATCTTGTTCCGTGGCAGAGGCGTTTCATTGTATGCAAAATCCTGATCGTTGGTCAGCACCTGCTTAAAAAGAGTGTTATTGTAGTAAAAGGAGCATATGGAACCTTTCGGAACATTAATTTCCTGGGTTTGCAACGATCCGATAACAAGAGTGCCGCGTGTTTCGCCGTCCGAATAACCCAAAGTCACATCAAAGGGATTGTGATTCTCGATATCAAAAAAAGACACGATCTGGATGCCGGCGGGAGGAGCCACGATCTCAATGTTGCCCGCAGGGTCGGATGAGGGTATAAACTGGGCATTCCAGCGCTTTAAAACATCATGATACGAAGGTAAGTAGTTGATTTCATACGAATCGCAGCTCGGGATAAATGCCAGATCATGTCCATAAACGATGCCGCTGTCAGACGCCGCCACCAGCCGGCAGTGGTAGAGGGTAGCGGCGCGCAGGCCGGTCAGCGCGGCGCTGACGCTTACCGCCGACGCGCCGGAGACTGTCCCGGCGCTTGCCGTGGAGCCGTAGGCTGTAGTGGTTCCATACTCGAAATAGACCGTGCAGCTCCCGCCGCCGGGATTGACGCTGCCGTTGAGCCTGGCCCGCACGTCCTCCGTCTCCCACCGGTTGGTGATGCCGTTATATCTGCCCCCATAATTAAGGTACATCCTCGTAGGCTTCAAGGTCTGTACCGTAGGTGTCGAATCCGCAAAAGCAACAGGTATACCGATTATGAGCAGCGCCGCGATCAGTAAAAACACCCCGCCTGTTTTTATCATCCTCATTTATAAAAAAACCTCCTTTACAAAAATTTACATACTTAAAAAGAGTACAAAAAAGCCCTCTCTATAATTTTAAGTACCTCTATCCAGACCGGCAACGTACGTCTATACCCTAAAACCGTTTGTTCATACCGGAACAGAAATTATTGTAAATATTCGATGTGCAAAATACCTTTTCAGGAATGCCAATAAAAAAACCGCCTGCCCTTCAATCCTTGTTGAAGAACAGGCGGTTTGCTTTTCAGATGATTCATTTTTTCGGAAAAAATCGGTTACGCTTCCTCATTTCCACCGATGTAATTTAAAAAGGCGCGGCTGGTGGAGCCGGCATAGGTTTTTCCAATGGGAATCAGCGTCCCCTGCACCGTGGTAACGGACTGGGCGCTGATCTTTGCCGTCTGCCGGAAATTGACGATAAAACCCCGGTGGCACCGGCAGAAGCTGAGCTTGGGAAGTATGTTTTCCAGATTGGATATCCGTTCATATATCTCATAGACACCCTGCTTCGTTACTAGCTTTACGGACTTCATGGTACTTTCCAGATATTCAATCTCATCATAGGGCACCTTTTGCGTCCCGCCTCCCGCTTTGAAAACAAAGTACCGGTTCTCATACCGCCTTTTTAAATCCACCGTCAGAGCGGCGGACAAGGCTTGGCGACTTACAGGCTTCAAAAGGTATTGCAGCGCCTGAACCTCATAGCCCGAAAAAACATGCTGCTCCGAGGAAGTGGTGAAGATGATGGCGGCGGAGTCATTCACGAGGCGTATGGCTTTGGCTGTATCCACGCCATTGATTTCCTTTATATAAATATCCAGCAGAAACAGGTCGAAAGCGGCGGACTTTTCATTGACATGGTTTAAAAGCGCTTCTCCCGAAGGGAAGGCGGCAATATCAAATTCGACGCCTCTCACACTCAGAAGCTCCGACACCTGGTCTGTCAGCCGCCGGACAAAGCTTTCATCGTCATCACATATGGCGATCCTGTAGACGATATTGCACACCTCCCTGTCCCTTTTCCGGTATCAACAACCGTTTTTTAGGCCCGAACAACTGTTGTCCGCTTTAATCCCTGACATTATAATCATATTATATACGGGCCCATTTAGACAAGAGAGGTGAACCCTATGTCCTACAAGAAGATCTGGATACTGGCTTTCATTGCTTTGCTTATTTCCGGAATTTTGATGTACACAAATCTTTTTACCGGGAGTATGGGGTTGCCGCACAATACAACGGCACGCCTCATGAGCACCGGCTGGACAATCTCCGACGGTGAAAAGGTTTTATATGAGAATGCCGATTTTCTGAAGGCGGGCTCACTGAAAAAACAAAGCCGCGTGGTTTTGCTGAAAAAACTCCCCGCTACGGTTGGGAAAAGCCTCTGCTTTATCACCATCGGCTATGCCGTGGAGGCGTTTATTGACGGAAAAAAATTTTATACCTTCGGTTCTTTCCTGAACGGGGATGATGTGTGGGGGGTAAAAACCCACATTTTTAAAGTTCCGGACGGCACGGCCGGCAGGGAACTCCGGCTGGAGTTTGCAACCGACCAGCCCTCGGACATCGCGGTATCCAAATACATATTGCTGGACGATACGGAGGGAATCCTTCGGGCATTGGCAAAATCCGAGGCAATAAAAATTATTTTCGCCCTGTTTTATATTTCTATCGGGATATTCATGCTGATATTTTCACTCATCACGCTTACTTTTAAATTCAAAAAATTTGACCTGGCCATGCTGATGCTCGCCTTGATCGCATTGTTTATCGGAAGCCATATTCTGTTCAATATCGGTATCATCGCTTTCCTGACAGGTCCGGAATTTGTCTGCTGGATCGTAAGCCTGATCAATCTTGCGCTGCCAATTCCCACGCTTCTTTTCGTAGCGGCGGATAAGAGCTTTGAAAAAAGCAGGCTGCTTTTGGGGATGGCGCTGGTCCAAGGGCTGTTCATTCTCATGTGGGTCTTCTGCAATATTTTTAAAATCGATTTCTTACTGCTGTACTGGCATCTGTACCTTTTTGCTCTGACTGCCATGCTGCTGATAGGAACCTTTGTCCGGGAATTCAAAACCGGTTCCGGACGGCCGGAAATTGCCGTATCGGTTACCACCATCCTGCTGACCTCCGTGAGCAATGCCTGGAGTTATTTTAGCACCGGTAATCATGATGCAATGGATTTCAGTTTAATTGTACTGGCTTTTCCCGTCCTGGTGCTGATGACCGGAAAAGTGGTCTTAAGCTCCTTACAGAAAGAATACCGCCTGATGAACGAAAACACAGCCTTACGCATCGAAGGAGAGCTGCTCTATAAAAATTACCGGCAGACGGAAAAGTATATCGAAGAAACTAAAATGATATGGCACGACATTGACAAACACTTTTCCGTGATCAGCCGGCTGGCGGAAAATGAGGAACATGATGAATTAAAGCATTATCTGGAGCATACCGGCTATGATATGAAGAAAACCAAGCGCGCCTATCTTTGTGAAAACAAGCTGATCAACGCCATTCTGACCGACAAGTTCTCGGAATCCGAAAGCAAAGGCCTTCAAATGAGCTTCACCGGAAATTTGCCTGAGAAGCTGCATATCCAGGGCAACGATCTGTGCAGCCTGCTGGTTAACCTGCTGGACAACGCCATAGAGGCTTGCAGCAAAGTACCTGACGGAAACGAAAAAAAGCTGGAACTTACCCTGGGGATGAAAAACGATTTTGTTTATTTCGGTGTTTCCAATTCCTCTGTCGGGGCGCCTGTAATGGAAGACGAAGAAGTTATTACGTCCAAAGAGGACAAGGGATGGCATGGCTACGGTATTTCCATCATCCGAAGGATTGTCCGGAAGTACGACGGCGCTTTTGATATTATTCCTTCCCAGGGCTCTTTCCTGGTCAGGGCCGCATTGAAGAATGAGTCTGCGGAGGAATAAGCCGGGATAGACGGTATTATCGGGAAGAAACCTGATTGGTAGTGTCAAGGGTGTCTAGTGTCAAGGGGACAGTCCCCTTGACACTAGACGAAAACGGGTCTGCTCCTCGGCCTCAGGCCCTTTTCTGACCGCCTCGCGACGCATCAGATTACCTAACTCTGGTCTGGCTGGTTCGAGGGTTCGACCATCCAGTGAGCATCCAGAGCATCCTCGAATCTTGGCCTCGTTCCAGTGTAAGGACTGAAACGGGAGGACAACACCTCCACTAAACGAATTAGGGCTGCGAATCGCCCTATAGTAGATAAATACCCAAGGCGGAAGATTCATTGTCTATGCCTTTAACCATTGGCTAATTCATCCTGAGTATCGGGATGGGTGCCGAATGTGGGTTTAGCGGAAGTTTTTTAAATTTTTTGACCGACTTAAGGCTCAGCGACGGAAAACGTCACTGAGCCTCTTTGCTTGTGATTGATTTGTTTATGGAATTTTAATTAAATCACCGGCGGCCGAATCTTTTCGCACTACACTTAAAGAGGACATAGAAACCCAAACGCTCTGAATGAGCAGCGGAAAAGGAGATGCATGGTGGCAAAAACATTATTGGAAGCAAAACAGCTCAGTAAGTCCTTTGGCGCAAGAAAAGTCATCCGCAGTCTGAGCCTCGGTGTCATGAGAGGCGACGTTTACGGTTTCCTGGGACAAAACGGGCAAGGAAAAACAACAACGATCCGGCTCATAACCTGCCTCATCTTCCCGGATGCAGGCGAGGTAATCATTAACGGCCATTCTTTGCGGACAGACTTTAAACGGGCCGGCAGCAACTTCCCGGATGCCCTGGCCGGAAGCGCCTATGCTGCCGCTCACGGTGCCCCGATTATTCTTGCGGACGGCGGTTTGCCGGATCAGGTCATGAACTGATTGCCGCTGAACGTGGCGCTGGTGCCGGCCGGGGCGGTCACGGTGATGTTCACTGTGCCGTTACCGGCGGGTGCGGTGGCCTGAATTTGGGTGTCGCTGTCGATGGTGAAGCTTGTGGCCGCAGTCGAGCCGAACTCGACGGCGGTCGCCTCGTTGAAGCCGGCACCGGTGATGGTCACCGCGGTGGCCGGGGGGCCGCTGGCCGGGCTGATGCTGCTCACAGTCGGATGCAGTTGCAGCATGCCGATCGTGGCAAGATCACCACGGGAGGGACAGTCACCGAGTACGCCGTACCGACAAAAAAGTCTTGCCAATACCCGGCTGGCCGGAAACAACGGTTAATCCCATACCGCCTTCCAGAACACGGTCAAATTGTTTTTAAACATTTCCGTTTCGCGGCTGCGGCCGACCATCGTTTTGCTGATTCTTTCTTCAATCATGTATTGAATATCCTGTGTATTGTTTTCAGCAGCTTCTTTTGCGCTCATACATTCCATTTCGCACCCCGGACAAGCGAGTGTTAGTATTATTGCATAACCTGTTCATGTCTCCCACGCATAGCGCTAGCCATAAGGCCATTATCAAAATAGGCTACTGTGTTTTTCACTTTCCCTGTGTTATCTTTCGCAAATTCATAGTATGGTTTCATGGTCATATCCTTAAGATCCCTTCCCCTAAAAAAGCACTCCTCAGATAATTCTGCGGATAGCCACGCTCGCCACCCCTTGTACCACTTGCCCCAACATTATACTATTTTTGTCTCCCAAGCAATGGAGTAAGCTCGGAATAGATGATAGCCTTACAAGGGATACGACAACGGAGAAAGCCCCATTTGTCGAAATGTCTACAGGATGCCTGCGAACCCGATAGGCAAAATGGTGTCGCTAACAGGAAATTCGTGGGCTCTTGTCGAATAATATCAATACTTGTCTTTTGCAGTGGTTGTCTCCCATTTTCCTTCTCCTGCCCGTGATTGCCCGTTCCACCGGCTGGATGAGCTGGACCAGCCTGGTGACCCGTCGCCTCGGCTCCACGGAAAACACTTTTGAATTGCTCAGACGTGCTGGAACAGCAGGGTAAAAATGGGATAAGCGAGGTGTGATTCATGCCCGATATGCTTGAACATATAACCACCCTGATCAACGATATGTCTTGGTCCGAATTACAGAACACGGTGCTGCTGCTGGCAGAGAAGAATGAACACGTCCGGAAGGCGCTGTTCGAAATATGGCAAAAACAGGAACGGGAAGCCCGTCTACGCAAGGGAGTGGAGTGGACACCGGCCGATTGGCTGGACGCAAGAAGACAATTTGAGCCAAGCATTGACGATGAACTCGAACAGTGTGCCGAATGTTTCACAGACCGCTACGATTACGGTTATTACGATTCGGACGAAGGTCGCTTTGATTTTAGCGAAGGTCTCGAACAACTTGAGGGCTGGTTTGCCGAACTCTTGGAAATGGCGACCGACGGTCAATGGATCGACGGTGCCGTCGGCTTGCTGCTTACCCTGCAGCGACTGGACGATTGGGCAGAAAGCCACGGAGACGAAGACACTGGCGGGGAGGAGCTGCTGGACGAATGTATGCGTTTTTGGCCGAAGGCGGAAGAACTCATAACGATTATTCGGAATTCGACAGCTCCCGAGAGAAACAAAAGCGCGTTCTTCCTCGCCTTGATCGACTGGGTCGCCGGACTTTGTGAAGAAAGCGAAGATTGGTCGCGATGGAGGGAGCCGCTTCGCGCGTGTCTGTTTTCCCCCGAGCATTACGACCGGCTGAAGGAGCGTGTGATGCGGCTGGAACCAAATTTGTTTGCGGACACCTCAAGGGAGCCGGTCCCGGCGGATGTGGTGCGCTGGTGGGTCCGGGCCAGCCTTGACTTGGGTCAGGAAACGGAGGCGGAACGCGCAGAAGCAAAATTACCTGCATTCGATGCCGAGACTGCCGCCTCTTTTGCCCATTACTATGAACGCCTGGGCCGGACCGAAGAAGCTCTTGCCCGACTTCAGGCCATCATCCAACATATCAAAGAGCAACTTCAGCAGAGAGCATCCGAACCTTTGCGGGGGATTCGCTCCCCTTATGTACCTGGACAGCAACCGAAGGGTTACTTTGAGTGGCTGATCACGATATACGAACGAACGGGACGCCAAACGGAAGCGGAGGCATGGCGAGTTCAATGGTTCGAAACGCTGCCTTCCTTGGAACTGTTCCAACGCTGCCTCAGCGCAGTACCCCCAGCAGAGAGAGCGCACCAGGCAAAACTGTGGATCGATCACGTAAACAGCCTCGGACGCTACCGTTACCAAGACCTGCTGATCAACATGTATCTGCACATCGGTGATCCGAACGGCGCCTGGTCAGTCTTTCAAGAGGGGAACCATGAAGCCTCGGACTGGCTCAGCGCATCTGCCCGACAGTTGTTCGAAACGATCAAGCAGCACGATCCGGGGCGACTTGTTTCCGTCCTCCGTCAATATGCGGAAAAGAGAATCGCCGAGAAAAACCGTAAAAGCTATCAACAAGCCGTGGAATGGTTATCAGAATTGAAATCCGTTTATCACTTACTTGATCAGACCGCAGCGTGGACCGTTTATTTGGGACAACTGAGGGAAAACCATCGCCGTTTGCCGGCTCTGCAGGATGAAATAGTCAAAGCAAAGCTTTAGAAAGGCAAAATCCTTACCCCTGCCGGCACCGCTTTGGCGATATTGGGGACGGTTTTCACAGTTAAACCTCCTTAAGTTGGAAAAACCATTCTTACCTCCGGTTCTACAATCCAATATTCTTCGACGCCCGCTTGTTCATAGAGATTGAACTTAATAAACCGGTCCATCTTGTTCCAAGACGGAGAAAATATTCTTGAACTCATTCTCAGCCTGACTCCATAAATCCTGGACGGCTCGGGAAATACAGTTTCTTGGTGTTGTATCGCTTTACTCTAGGCATAACCGCTCCTCAGTTATGGTTTCAAGCGGCGCGTTTATGGGTGGGACGCTATTGCGCCATGCCGAAGATTGGGAGATGGGCAGATTGTTGCTCCTAAATGTGATTGCATTCCGGTCTTCTTACACTTTATACCTAAAATTCAGCAAAAACCGCAGATATCCTGCCTGCGACCCTTTATAGCATAGGATTTCTTGAACTGCGTTGCAACAACGGTTTACTTCAAATTGCCTATCGCTGAGGGGCTATGCATCACTTAAGCTACAAAACAGATTGTCCGGATAACAAATAAACCTTGCCCGCATCACCATCTACAATCAGATTGTCCCCGTCCGCAATAAGTTTCATGACCCCAGGAATATTTACTACAGCCGGTATGCCGTACTCCCTGGCCACAGTTGCCCCATGGGACAGGAAACCGCCGGTCTCCATGACAATTCCGGCTGCTTTCAAGAACAGCGGTGTCCAACCCGGGTCCGTGGAAGGGGCGACCAGAATTTCACCTTGTTCAATGCCTTCTTCCGGTCTGCGCAGCAGCCTGGCTTTGCCCTGTGCCCTTCCGGCGGCAACCCCAAGACCGCTTAGCACATTCCCGTTTCCGATCGGAACGGCCGGGACTGTGCTGGCCTTTCCATTGATGATCAAATCCGGCGGATCTGTCTGCTCCAATTCCCTCTTGCGTTGCTTCCGGTCGCTCACTAAAAGCGGCAAGCCCGTCCCATCCCAGTAGCCCAGGAGCACAGCAAAAATATCTGGAAAAGAACAATGAAATACATCGTTAATCTCAGGTATCAGCCCCCGTTCTTTCAGCCTTTGCCCGATGCCAAGGGTGAGACGCCGGGATGGCTCCACCAGCCTGGCTATTTCCGATTTTCCTTCTTCCCTTAGTTCCAGCGCTTTTATCGCCCGGCGCAACAACAGGTTTATCCGCCAACGCCGGTAAAAGGGCGCTGTCCCTTTGAATAGGAGTTCGGCCTGCTCAGCTTTAGCGTGCTGCTCCGTCTTTAATTTGTTAAGATCCGCTGTTTCCATCATGCTTTTAATGTAGTCCAGCAAATAGGTTGGGTCCTCCCGCCAGCGGGGATTTTCCCAGTACGCTTCATAAACTGCCCGGTGGCCGAAATCGGCGAGATAAGCTTTGAACCTGCGTTTAAAGACAGATTCTTCCGGCAACAAAGCAGCCCATGCCAGGGGTTGGAAAGGGTCAGCCTCAAAGTAGCGCTGGGCAAAGTGATCCTCACGGGCGGTCTCAGCCAATTCCACCAGTCTATACCCCTGTTCCGCACTAGGAAGCTTAGCCTTACCAACCAGCAGACTGTTGGCCATGGCCCAGGCCCTTGCCCCGAAATCCTTTTGCAAAGCCTTTACAACCATATCCATGAGTAGAGCGGCATTGTTGTTAAGGAGACCTATTTTAGCAAACGGTTTCACCTCTGTGTTAACAGTGATGAGGGCCTTGACCATCTCCGCGTCGCTCAAACCGGCCAGATCTGTCTCCCGCCACTCTTGGCCCAGCATCCGGACAGTCTGGAACAATTCTGGCGCATTTTTCTGAACCCGCAGCATGAGCCGAAACAGTCTTAACTTATTAACGGCGGTAGTAAGGCGCTGCTTAACAGTCTGTTTGGGCACCTGGATTTCCTGCTGGTGTCCGCCAACCTGGACATTGATTTCCGCCGGCAAAAGGCCCAGCATGTCAAAATACTCCCACTGCAGCAAAGCGATATTCAGGTAAATCCTGCCGGCAAAAAAACGGCAGTATTGCCGGCCTGCAAGGACCCTGTAGCCGATTTCTTTGGGCGCTACAGCCAGTAAATTGTTTACAGCCGCAAGCATCGGCCGGTATAAAAAGGCCGAAAACACCATTGGACAGGCGTCTTTGAAGTTGCCATTGGACCAGATCTCCGGCTGGTCTTTCAGGGCAGGATATGTGTACCTGGCTTGCCCGGTGACAGGACGCGCCTGCAGCACAAAGAAATTTCTTCCATCGAAGGCCCACTCAACATCCTGCTGGACTTCTCCCTCCCCCAGGGTCTTAAACACCCTGGCTGTCAGCACGCTTAGTTCAACAATCGACCGGTCGCTGAGAACCTGTGCTTTGACATCCAAGGATTCAGGCGTACGAACCAACTCCGTTCCCCCATCATCTTTGGCTATGGTGATCCATTGTTTCCGGCCGAGCTTCTTCTCAATGATCTCGAGATTGTAATTAAGGATATACTTGTCGGGCTCGGCATCACCGCCGACAACAGATTCACCCAGGCCAAAGTTGGCTTCGATCGCAATTTGGTCCAGCCGACCGGTCTGGGGGTTGCTGCTGAAAGCAACTCCCGAGGCCTTGGCCTCAACCATCTGCATGATTACCACCGACGGCACCACAGCCTGATCTGCAAAACCCATTTTCTGGCGGTAGACCAGGGCACGCATACTCCAGAGCGAGGCATAGCAGTGCTTAACAGCTGTCAATACTTTGTCTAAACCCTGCACATTGAGCAAGGAGTCGTGGATGCCGGCAAAGGAGGCCTTGACCGAGTCTTCAGCTGAGGCGGAAGACCGTACGGCCAGGGGTTTATTTAGCAGGTTTAGTTCCTTAAGAAAGCCCGAAACCTGTTCAACTACCGGGTCCGGCAGGCGAGCCATAAGAATGCTCTCCCTCAGGGCCTCCAACTGCTTCTCAAGAACCGATTCATCCCTGTCGCTGCGCCGGGAATATTCCGAAACCTCCCTAAGGTGTGGGGCCAGACCGTTTTCCTGCACGAAGGATGCATAGACTGAAGAGGTGATTACGCCACCCTCTGGCACCTTAAATCCGTACCGGGCCAGCCTGCTCAGGTTCCAGCCCTTACCGCCGCACCCTTCCACCCCGCTTGTAAAGGCTTCGGTCCAATTCACAATATACTGTTCATCCCTTTTCAACCTGTCCCCACCCCTTCCGGCTTATCTATTTGCCCCGTCTAAAAACAGCTCGATATCCCGCGCCAATTGCTCGTGTAAGGGATATTCGTCCGGTTTATTCAGCCAATCGCTGAGAGTTTTAAAATAGATCATGTTAAAGCTGTCGGCCAGGTATTCCGCCGCAACATCCCTCCTAATTTCGCCGTCCCTCTGGCCCTGCCGGAAAATCATGGCCAAGATCACGGTGAAACCGCTGCGTTCTTCAGGTTCGGGCAGGTTTTTGGCGAGGTTCTGCAGTCTGAACACAATATATGCGACCAATAACTCGCGGTTTAACTCGAACCAGTCGAAAGCTTGTAATAACACGTTGAGCAAGCGCGAACGCGTGTCGGGCAAGTTGCCCAGCAAGTCCTCGATGGCCGGTCTAGCCTGTTTATTAACTGTTTGGACATAAGCGGCCACAATATCTTCTTTGCTGGGAAAATGATTGTACAATGTTCCTTTAGCCACATCAGCAACGGCGGCAATTTGTTCCATCGTGGTTGCTGCAAACCCCTGCTCTGCAAATAATTTCAGGGCCACCTCAATCAGTTTGAGTCTTGTTTGCTCTTTTTTCTTCTCCATGCGATTGGGGGCCTTTGCTTCAGCCATAATACCAACTCCAAATTCTAAGTTCTGCCGGACCAAATTGAATCCACGCAGTACTATACTCTATACATTATTGTACTCCGTATATTACCAGAAAACAATTCCATTATTCCAATAATCCGGCACAAAATCCATGAGCGCCGGAGGATATATCAAACGGACCCCAGCGACCGAACGACTCGAGAGAGCAGATTTTCACGCTAATAAAAGGAGCAAACCCTTTCCCATCACAGGGTTTGCTCCTTATGCCAACATATGTTGCCCAGCCTTCCCCACATACTTGCAGCCCACAAAAGCAGACAGACGGTTTAACTCTCCTACCCGTAACGAACGTTCACAAAAAATCTGTTACTGAAGTCCAAGCGCTATCCTTTTGCCTATAATATGGGCCTCAATGGCATTAGCCACTTCGATGGGGTCATCACCTAAGGCAACCTTGCCTCCGGTCAGATTTACCACATCCTCAGTCAGCAGTTTCACCAGCTTCGGAGCGCCTGTCACGAACGGAACCGGGGACAAGTGCGTATATGTCCCGAAAGCAACTGCAAACACACCGTCGATTGTGGCCTTCTGTTCCATCCATTCAGGCGCAGTAACAGCAATTGGCAGCTGCGGCACATCTACGTTCAAGTGGTCTGCCAGGGCGGCGACAAGCATGGAAATCCTGCCGGTATCGGTACACGTCCCGAAACTTAAAACCGGCGGGATTTTTAACAGGTTGCACACTTCTTTCAAGCCACTTCCGGCCATGTTCACCGCATCTGTGTTGCACAGTCCGGCTACCTCCAGGCCGTGGTTGCCGCACCCGGCGCTGACAACGAGAATATCCTTCTTAATCAGCTCCTTGGCAATGTTGACAGTATTCCAGTCTTGGGGTCCATTGCGTAGGGTTGTGCAGTTAACCAGCGCCACTACGCCCTTGATTTTACCGGCAGAAATCACTTCAACCAGAGGGTCCAGCTTGTTGCCAAGGGCCTGCAGGACTGCTTCGGTCGAGAAACCGGCAACAGCCTTCTGAATATATTGAGGTACCACAGCGGCTATGCGGCCGTTTCTTTTTTTGAAGTTTTCAATCCCTAGGTCAATCAATCGGTCAGCCATGCCACTGGCCTGGGCCGGATCGTAGGGCATGCTATGCTGCAAGCCTGGTACGCCGATAATTGTGCTGACGCTGACCAAAGTAACCTGGTACTTTTCGGCGTACTGGTCGATGGCAGGCGGCGAACAGTTTTCCTCCATGGCCAGCACATCCACGGTGCCTGTCGCCAAGAGGGGTTCAATCGCCAGCCAGTTGCCGGTAAGCCCGGTAAACACTTCGTCAACAGGGAACCTCTGCAGCAGTTCCTGCCCGGTTTCGATGGACCCGATTACCCGCAGGCCTTTGGCCCCGGCGGTTTGGGCCTTGGCCTGTACTTCCGGCATTTTGGCCTTAAGCAGAGTAGCCACCCCCACCCACGGTTGGTGGCCGTTAAAGACGATGTTGACATAGTTGGGTTCCATAATCCCAAGGTCAACGTTGACTTCGTGCGGCGCCGGCGTACCGAACAAAATATCCTGAACCATTTCCAAACCGATTTGAGCTGAATAAATCGTTGCTAACCCCAGACGCATCGCCTTTTTGGCGAGGGAAACATAGTCGCCGTCAACATTGGTCAGGCAGCTGGCGACTGCATTTTGCTCCTCATGAATAACACCGGCCGGATACAGATTTAGGTCTCGCCAAACTTGCTTCCGCTTTTTCGGCGCGAAAGCCTCAACCATAACATTCGGTTTTTGGTGGTCTATGCTCATTTGAGCTTCCAACAAATCGGCTAAATGCACGGCCATAGTCTTAACATCTTGACTGGTGTTGATACCTAGGCTGCCGCACATCCAGCGCAGCTTATTTTCATCGGCGATGCCAAAGGGCGTTTTCCCATTGCCTGTTTCCCTGAGAGTGCGGAATGCTTCATAAGCATGGTGGCTGTAGGTTGCGGCTCCCATGATATTGTGGAGCAGAAAAGTCCTCATGGCCATAGCGTCAGGGCCGATACCGCAGACCCCTTTGTCCTGGCCTGATTTTTCGCTGATCCTGCATGGTCCCTGCGAACACAGTTGGCAGCTTAAGCCTTCAAGGCAGAATTTACAGCGGATCTTTTCCTGGGAGCTCCAGCGGTCCCAAACGTTGGACATCTGGTCTTCCCTGATCTTCTTTAACATCTCCCTGACAGATGCATGATAACTGGCCAGTCCTTCCGTCCGCTCCATGATTGTTTCACTCATAGAAAAACCTCCATTTAGAACATATCGAGGCTAGAATGCTCTATATTGGAGGCAACTATTCTCAGAAAAAGCCGGTAAAATTATGGCTAATAGACTAGGAATCAGCCGGATAACCACTAATCTTCTGTACAGCCCGGTAGAGCGGGCGAAGTTTGGGGTACATGTTCAGGTAAACTTGCCGGTAAAGCCGGTCATAAACGTTCATGGACCTGGGGTCAGGTTCAAACACGGCGCCGCTGTGGGTCATACGCCGGACTGCGGTCTGCACATCCGGGTACCAGCCAATCCCGGTCGCCGCCAAAATTGCCGCCCCCAGACCCGATGTCTGATCCGTGCCCGTTTTCACTGCCGGCAGTCCCAGGACATCCGCCGTAATCTGCATAACCAGAGCGCTGCGGGAACCGCCGCCGGAGACATAGATCTCCCTTACCGGCACACCGCTGCGCTTCTCGATCCGTTCCTTCCCGTCCCGGATAGCATAAGCTAAACCTTCCAGAATCGCCCGGTAGACGTGATATTTCGTATGAATGCCGCCGAAACCGATAATCGCTCCTTTGGCCTCGGGCCCTGGATAGCGGACTCCGGGGGACCAAAAGGGCTGGAGCACCAACCCGTGAGAACCTGCCGGGACCTTGGCCGCCTCCAGTTCCAGGAGTTCTTCCGCTGTCACTCCTCGTTCACCGGCCAGCCGCATTTCCTCCTGAGCAAACTGCTCTTTGAACCAGGAGACCAGCCAGAAACCCCTGTAAGTCTGCATCTCCAGGTTGTAGGCGCCGGGCTCGGCGCTGGGGTAAGGCGGCACCAAGGGGACAGACTCGATATAACGGTGCGAGTTGGTGATCAAAGTAGCAGTCGTACCATAACCGACGCAGCCCTGATGCAGTTCCAGACAGCCGGAGCCCAAAACCTCGCAGGCCTTATCCGAGGCCGCCCCAATCACCGGGAGTCCCGGTCTCAGCCCCATCTCGGCCGCCGCCTCCGCGCTCAAGGCCCCCAGTGGCGCACCGGAGGGAACCAGTTGCGGCAACAGCTTATGCTCAACGGGCAGAGCCCTGGACTTCCAGTGCCGCGAGGGGGCCCAAGTCTGCCTGCGCACATCGAACGGGATGTAGCCCACTTGGTTGCCGATGGAATCCACATACAACCCCGTCAGTTTGAAGTGGAGATAACCCGACAGCAAGAGAAAGTGCTTTGTCCTGGCCCAAAGGTCCGGTTCCTGCTCCCGCAGCCAGTTGATCTCGGCTTCGGCCTGAAGCTGGCGCAAGGTCCGCTCCAGGCCTGCCAGTTTGAACAAGGTTGCCCAGAAAGGCCCTAATGGCGGCAGTCTGCCCGCCCGGCGCTGATCCAGCCAGACGATAGCCGGACGCAATGGCTTGCCGGCTTCATCCAGGCAGACCACCGTGCCGCGTTGGGTCGTCAGGGCCATAGCCGCGACTGCTGCAGCGCTCACTTTCCCCTGACGCCATAATTGGCTGGCAGCTCCGGCCACCCACTCCCAGTAAGCCTCAGGCGCCTGCTCAGCCCAGCCCGGCTGAGGCGAAAGATACGCCTTAGGATATGCGATTTGAGCGTAATCCAGCAAATTCCCCGCTGCATCAAAGGCTAGGGCCCGTGTGCTTTGGGTTCCCACATCGATGGCCAGGAGTAGTTCACTGCAGCTCATCCAACCTCTCCTCTCACTGACGGTCCTCCTAGGACAGCGGCTGCGGACTGTAAGCTTCCTGCCACAGAGCGAGATAAGCCGCTTTCTCCCGCTGCCATCTTTCTTCATCCCAGCCCAGGAACGGTAAAACCCAGGCCCTGATTTCTTCCAGGACAGACGCCCCGCCCTGCGGCAGGAGAAGCCCCAAACGCGTCCGCCTGAGCAGCAAATCGTCCAGATGCATAACCTGCTCGCACTGTGCCGACCATGCCAGTTCCGCCCAGTATAGACCTGTCCCTGGCACCTTCTCCCAGCCTTTGCCGGCAGCATGGGGCAGGATCTCCCCGGCATCATCCCCGAAACGCCCGGCCAAAACAGCCAACGCCTCCTCCCCGCCTGCTCCCCCGGTCGCGGCATCCGCCGCCCCCTGGGAGTATCCCCCTTCTCCCCGGACGTGTTTGGAACCAGGCGGGCTTCCCAGCCATTTGGCGGCTTCCCGCAGCGCTTGCCGGGCCAGCAGGGGGAAGGTGGTCAGTTTACCGCCGGTTACCGTAATCATGCCCCGCTCCGGCCAAACCACGTGATCGCGGGCTTCACGCGAAGGGTCGGCCTTCCCGGTATTGAGCACCGGTCGCACCCCGGCAAAACTCGCCATTACATCCCCGGCCTGCAGCGCCAGGTCCGGGAAACACGCGTTGAGCCCTGCCAGCAGATACACTCCTTCATTCCTGCTCATCTTTGGTTCCTCAGTCAGCGGAAGTTCATGGTCAAGGTCCGTGGTCCCCACCAGGGTCACACCCTGCCACGGCATGGCGTACAAGGGACGCTGATCCTCCGGGTGGCTGAAGCTGACCGCATGTTCGATGGGCAGCCGGCTTCTCGCAATGATCAGGTGGCTCCCCCTCAGTTTGCGCAGGCGCGGCGCGGCTCCCAATTGCTGTCTCAAGTGGTCTGCCCACACGCCGGTGGCGTTGATAACGGCCTGAGCCCGCAGTTCCCGGAACTCACCGTGTTCCCGCTCCCGCACCGTAACGCCCAGCACCCGGCCTTGCCCGTCCCGTACCAGTTCCTCGACGCGAATGTAATTGAGCGCTGTCCCGCCCTGTCTCAGCCCTTCCCGGATCACCCGCAATACCAGACGCGCGTCATCGGTTTGGGCATCCCGGAAGGCAAACCCGCCTCTCAGTCCCTTACCATTCAGACCGGGGACCATCGCCCGTAGCTGCGCAGCATCAAGGCGCCGGTGCGTCCAATTCCAGGCCATGCCGTCATAAACGGTCAACCCAGTCCGCAGCATCAGCCCGCTCAGCGCAGAATAGACCGGAATGGCAAATATCAACTCCTCCACCAAGCCAGGGTAGCGCCGCAACAGCCTCTCCCGCTCCCGCACCGAGTGCCAGGTCGTCTTCACTTGCCCCTGGCTCAAGTAACGCAGCCCGCCGTGCACCAGTTTGCCTGAACGGCTGGAAGTGCCCCAGGCAAAATCGCGCTGCTCCAGAAGAAGGGTCCGGTACCCCGCCTGGGTAGCTTCCCGGAAGACCCCGGCGCCGGTCATCCCGCCGCCAATGACGATCACATCCCAGACATCAGGCAGTTCTGCCAAAATCTCTGCCCGCTTCACGCGCCTCACCCCTCAGCAATCAGTTTGCCCGGATTCATCATCTCTTCCGGGTCGACCGCGCGGCACACGGAACGGAGCATGGCCAGGCCCTGAACCCCTTTTTCCGCCGCCAGATAAGGCCGGTGGTCAAGCCCCACTCCATGCTGATGGCTGATCGTGCCCCCGCAGCGCACGATTGCCGCACTTGCCGCCCGCTTCAGGCGCTGCCAGCGCTCCCTGGTTTCAGCCGCGGAAGGGGCCACCCGAAACACATATGAAGTATAGATACTTGCGCCCTGGGGATAAAAATGCGACAGATGGGTAAAGACGTGAACCTTTTCAGACTCCAGTCCTTCGCTCAGCGCCTGCTGCACCGCCCGGACCGTCTCCGGCACCCGGCGCCAGCTCACCGCCGTCTCTAGGGTGTCAACCGCATAACCCATCTCCCACAGCTCATTGCGGATATACGGCAGCCGGAACCTGTTCTTGTGCCAGGCCCGGCCAATCGGCGTTCCCACTGGGATACCCCGGTGCTTTTTGAGAATCGCCCAGGCCTCGCCCAAAACCCAGCGCACTGTCCCCGCCAGACCGATGCCACCGTAGAGAAGAAGGCATCTCCCTTCCCCTGCCCCGCGCAGGGCCAGCCATTTCTCCAGGATGTCGAGAGCCTTGTTGGGGCCGCTCAAGCGCAGCGTGGTCTCGGTCTCTTCCGACAGACTTAGGCGCAGCATACCCAAGGGAAGTCCGGACTGCGCCAGTTCCCGCACCGCGGCAAGGGCCGAGGCGGCGTCCGGAAAAAAGGCCGCCTTGATGACTTCCTTCTCCGGCAGGGGCTGGACCCTGACCACGGCCTGCGTGATCACCCCCAGACGCCCTTCCGACCCGAGAACCATTTCGCGCAAGTCAGGGCCTGCGGCTGTGGCCGGCAGGGCAGGCAGTTCCAGCCTTCCCACCGGAGTCTCTACCCTTCCCCCCGCAAACAGTCGCTCGATCTTGCCGTAGCGGAGGGAATATTGTCCGGCCGAACGGGCAGCCACCCACCCGCCCAGCGTCGAATACTCAAAGGATTGAGGGTAGTGGCCCAGCGTATAGTTGCGGGCATTCAAAGCTGCCTCCAGATCCGGTCCCCGCACGCCTGCCTGGAATGTCGCTAACCGGCTTGTGTCATCCAACTCAAGCAGCGCCTTCATTCTGGACATATCTACGGAAAGCACAGGCCGGTCCTGCAGCGGAACTGAAAGATGGCCGACTACGCTTGTCCCGCCGCCGTAAGGGATGACAATGACTCCGGCCTGGCGGGCATAGGTTAGGAGGGTACGGACATCCTCCTCGCTCTCTGGATAGGCTACCCCATCCGGGAAAGCGGGTACAGTTCCGCCGCGGATGTCGATCCAATCACCCTGGCTCTGGCCGGCACTGTGCAGAACGCGCTGCCAGACATCCTCATGAACGAGCGGATGCCCGGGCAAACGAGAACGCGGCACCTTGGCCATGATTTCCTGCCGGGAAACATCCCGGGGCGCCGTCCCCGGACCTATTCTTTCCTCCAAAAAAGCCTTGGCCTCGCCTGTCACGCCATAACTCACCGCATCGTCTCCCCAGCCGTTCCAGCGTCGCACGGGATCGACCTCCTTCATCTTATTCCAGGGTTTTTCTTTAGCATCGCTATTTCCCTCAGGGCCCCTGATCTTCTGCGGCGCCTTTTTCCTGCCATAGCGCGATACTTTCCGTCATCGCTTCCCGGACAATGAGCTCGGTCCGCTCTCCGTCACCGGCCATCGCCGCAGCCAGGAACGCTGCATAGAAACGCCGGGAAGCCTGACGCTGTTTTTGCCGCTGAAAATACCTGGTGGCCAGTGGGATATAGACCGGGTCAAAGCTGTTTAAAAGCAGCACATACAAGGGATTTCCGGACAAAACAGCTGTTTTCTTGTGCATCTCCCAGTCAAAAACGGCATAAGCTTCGCCTTGATCAGGCAGAGCCTCCCAATCGGCCAAAAGCGCCACCACTTTGGCCGGATTCCTTGCAACGGCTTGGCTGATATACACTGGCGCCAACACGGCCCGCAATTCGAGCAGATGGACGATAAAATCTTCCGGCAGCCTCTCGAATGTCTGCGCCAGGTTTACCAACGTGTTCAGGTTCCCCTTCTGCCAGTAATCGTTGACCAGGGCAGGACGGCCCTGCCGCAGGGTGAGCCAGCCGTCGCGTTCCAATCTTTGCAGGGCTTCGCGCAGAGCCGGTCGGCCGACGCCGAACTGCAGTGATAAGCTGCGTTCCGGCGGAAGTTCCCCTCCCGCCGGAAACCCCCCACTGATAATAGAGCGGATCAGCTGCTGTTCCGCCATATCCGATGAGCGCTGTCCGCCATTTAAGCTTACAGACAAAATAAAATCCTCCCTCAACTAATTAGCTTTAGCTTGCTCTTCATTTAATCGCGAAGAATTTATGGGCGGGGCGCAGTCTCATTATCGTGATCGACTCTTCTGTTTTTACGCTTAAGCCACTTGCGCCAGGGATAAACAGCATAGGCATCCCACACCATATCCGCCCGCACAAACGGGGCCAGGACCCGGGTCCGCAGTCCCATTTTTAACATCAGATCCCGGTGGGTGGGAGGGCAGCCCGCAATCCTCAACTGCTTACCGTGGAGATGAGGACTGCGGGCGGCGCAATCGCCGATCACCAGCAGCCGCGGAGCAGTAATTTCTTCTTCCGTCCGTCCGATGATCGCCGGAATAGCTGGCAAGCGGTTTAACCTCTGCGGCGAACGGTCTCTTAACATGTAGAGCCAGTCGAGAAAAATGCCGTGGCATCCTCCCGTGCAATAAGGCGTACCGCACCGGATCGCGAGAGGCGAATCAAAGTCCTCCACTCTCATCATGCCGGTGGGCAGCGTGGCTGTCCTGGCCATGACCTCTTGCAGCGGATAGTCGCCCAGGATTTCAATATCCGCCAAAGTAGCCGGGGTATAGCCCCGCTTAATCGCCGCCTGCAGATGGCCGATCTGATTCGGCTCAAGGTGCAGGATATTAGCAGCTACCAAATCGTGCGCAAGCGGATTGTCGGCCACAATGATCAGCCCCAGCTGGTGTCCGTGCTCTGTCATTTGATTGCCGCCCATGGCGATTTCCACAGCATCTGTGACCACCAGCCGAGGATGGACAGCTTCCAAAATATCCACGATCTTTTCATCCAGCAGGTAATCGTGGTGCCACATCCTTTCCCGGTCATCCAATGACCCGATATTGAGTTTCAGGGCAGCCGTCAACCCGTGGGAAAGGACATTGCTCTTAAGTTTGGGCATAAAAATCAAGGTATCGGCCTCATGCATTTTTTTGCTGAGCAGCAAACTCTGGTGGACCTTTCCCTGCTGCAGCGGCACTTTTACCTTTTCCTCTTCCTCTAATGGGCAGAGGCTTATCCCATAGCGGTCCGCCAGCGTCCGGTAACCGGCCCGTCTGAACATCACATGTGTGGACACTCCCACGCCGCTTTTTTCCACAATGGAAACTTCCGTCACGGCCTCATGCCTGATATTCTCCAGCAAACCCGCCACCACTTCCGGGCGCGTGAAGGCTGAGGGCGCCTTTTGGGCGTGAGCCAAGACAAGATTGGGCTTGATGACCACCCGGCCCCGAACCGGTATGTTGAGCAGCTTCAGACCGGCGGCGATGGCTGCAGCCACGTGGTCGGGAGCATAATCCGGACAACGCATCAGGCAGACCTTCGCAGCAGTATTTGCCTCTTTCATCTTCTTCATTCTCCCCCTCTTCTTTGTCAGACCTATAGCACATCCAAGCCGAACCGCGGTAATGCCAATCATCCATTCTGGTATTACCACCATTTTAAGCCCTATAGATAAATTTCTCAATACTAAATATATTGAATATTCAGGTACCCGGTCCCGCCCAGGGAAGACTATCGATGTGCCTGGAGGATGCCTTCCATAGTGAACTCGTTTAGCTTCCGCTAAACATCGGGTCTTCGGTGGGGGACTCTACCCCCACCGAAGCAGAATACCCACTTATAGAAGTGGGAGCCTTAGACGGGGATAAATGTTCTACTTTGAAGGGATTAAAAGAAACTGGGAGAAATATAATAAGTCTTGTTGATTACTGAAGAAAAGAGGCACAAGATGGAGCTCTTACAGGTGGATATCAAACGAGCCGGGTACAGCAAAGACAAGCCTGTCATACAAGCTGTCAACTTTTCCATCAGTAAAGGTGACCTGGTAGGCTTGATTGGTCCCAACGGAGCGGGAAAAAGCACCACGATCAAAGCGATTTTGGGGCTTCTGCCCGATGTCGAGGGAGAAATCCTCTTCGGCGGAGAGCACAAGAACTATGCTTATATCCCGGAACAACCGGTTTTCTATGACGAACTGACCCTATGGGAGCACCTGGAGTTGGCCGCTGCCGCCTATGAACTGCCAAAAACACAATTCGAGGCGCGAGCCGAAGAACTGCTGAAGCTTTTTCGCCTGCAGCCCGTCAAACATCAATTGCCGACAAGTTTCTCGAAGGGAATGCAGCAAAAGGTAATGCTGATCCTGGGTTTCCTGATTCAACCCGATGTGTTTATCGTGGACGAGCCCTTTGTAGGGCTTGACCCCAGGGCCACCAAAGATTTTTTGGCCCTCATAGACATGGCCAGAAAGCAGGGTTCGGGAGTCTTAATGTCAACCCACGTGCTGGACACAGCTGAAAAAATCTGTAATTCCTTTGTCTTGATTGCCAGCGGCAAATCGGTTGCCACGGGCAGCCTTGCCCAAATCAGGGCCCAATCCGGCCTCCCCCAGGCTTCTCTTTTCGATTGTTTCGATCAGCTGCTGGGGGATGAAGAATGAGAACTGCCAGAAATTTCTTTCTCCACCGGGTGTTCAAGGAATGGAAATTTCAAATCGGTGTCTGGCGGACCGCAATTGATTGGATTGTCGCCCTCTATATGGTGGTTCCTGCCCTGTTTGTGGTCATCAAGCTGAACATTGATTGGTGGCACGGCGGCCTGGCCTGGCCCCTGCCCTTTGCTTTTTTTTCCTCTCTCATTTATATTTTCAGCCTTAACGGCCAGATCAGGCTGTTTGTCGAGGAAGCTGACCAGCTCTTTCTGGTGCAGCTCGGCAGCTGGCGCAAGCAGTTAACCACATTAAGTCTCGCCTATTCCCTCCTGATAAACCTGATTCTGACAGGTCTTGTGTTCGTGTACCTGGCCCCTGTCTTTGTGCTGCTTTATCACCTTTCCTGGCTTGAGTTGTCCCTGTTTGCTTTGTTTGCCTTCCTGTTCAAAAGCGCCGTTGGCCTCAGCAAACAACTTCTGTCCTTGCGTTTTCACGGTTGGGGCGAACGCCTGGCCCGTTGGCTTATTTACCTGGTGAGCGGGGTGTTTTATCAGGCAAGCATGTTCTTGCTGACGCACTTCACCGGACTCTTTGCCCTCCCTGTTGTCTTCGTTGTGGCCTTATTGGCGCTTCTGCTCTACCGCCGGATAAACGTGCGCGGCAGCTTCGGGCAGGACGTGGCCCGGGAGCAATCCATCAAGCTCCGGTACGCCTCCCTCTTTCTCCGCGCCGCCATGGTCTACACGAAAAAGAACAGGACCGTTGCTTTCAACAACCGTCCCCTCTTGTTCCGCCGTTCCACCCCTTTATTTAAAGAACGCAGCGCACCCAACCTGCTGACCGAGGCCTGTCTGAAATCCGTCTTGCGCAGCAAAAGCCGCCTGCTGACTTATGGACAGCTTGTTGTCCTTTGTGCCGCCGTGATTCTTGCTTTTCCGCTTAACTGGAAGTGGATCGCTTGGTTTGGCTTTTCCCTGCTGCTGGCCAAATTTGTCGAATTGTTTTGGCGGGAAACCAGAAACTCTCCCGTCATCCAGTTATTCCCCTGGCAGAAGGAAGATCAGGGTAAAGCTGCCGGTAAAGCAATATTCTATTTAATGCTGATGGGCTTTTTGCCCCTAAGCCTTATCCTCGGGTTTGAGGTCTATCCCTGGTATGAAGCCTTGGCTCTTCTGCCGGCTGGGGCAATCCTCGGGTATTATGTCTCCAAGGTCGTAGCGGCTTTCTCGTAAAGCGTCTAAGGCACAAGCATTGTTTTTCACCCTTGCCGCTAATCCGCCTTTTTTTGCGTTCCCCTTAGTCAAACTGCCGTCACGTTCTGGTCGGAACCCAGACCCGTGCCGGCAGTTTTGAATTTATTTGGCAAAAAGAAGCAGCTGGTAAATCAAACGTTCAGATCCCGCTTCCGGTAAAAGAAATAAGTTGCAGCAGAAAAAACGGCTGCCAGCAGAAGCGAGAGTACAACCATGCCAATGTTGAGACGGTTACCCACCACCATGTCGTTATAGTTGAAATACTTAAAAGGGGAAAGCACATTAAGGAAGTTCACCCTATCGGTCAGGTCCGTGATTTTTGCTATCACAAAAGACGTCAAAAGTAACCCGACAGCAAGGGAACCGGAAGCTTTTGAATTCCTGATTAATGCCGCCAGCGCGGCGCCAAGGGACAGGAAGATGAGCTGAACGATGAACATGCTTAACATGAACATTGTTATTTCGCCGGAAATGTCGGCCCCCTTATTATATTTCGCCACCATAATAATAGAGGAGATAAATGTCACAATGTTCATGATTACAATGTTTGCCAAAGCGGCAAGAAGCTTGGCAGTAATTATGCTGGTGCGTGATACCGGCTTGGGTATCAGAAATTCGGTTGTCTTATCACGCTCCTCTTTGGCGATGATGTGGGAACCCAGCAAAACGGCGTGGATGGCGGCCGTGATCTCGAGGTAAAGAAACAGCATGGCGAAGAAACCGCTCATGGTAGTCACATCAAAAGAGCCCATGCCCTGCAATGCTTTCATTGCAGCCGGCAGCTCGTTAAAGATTTGGCTGTTTGCTCCGCTGGCAGTATAAGCCGTATACTTGGCCATGCTGCTGGCGACCAGCAAAAACATGCAAACGCTCCAGATAATCAGGGACTTCCTGTTCGCCTTCAGCTCCCTAAAGAAAACATTCATCCAAAAGACCTCCTTTAGTCCGATTCAGGCCGGTCAGCTCACGGCGTGGATATCCTTCCTGGCATAAATAACATAGCTTGCCGCAATCGCTGTAACAACAATAACCGCACCGGTAATAAGATAGGGAACCTCATAGCTGGCATGATTGATGATGTAGGTAATATCGAAGTATTTAAAAGGCGAGATAAAACGTTCCGCGTCGTTCTTGCCGGTGGCAATGATTGCCCCGATAATGTAAAACCCAAACACAACCCCCAGCGAGATCGGGAGCACGGCTTTCAACTTTTTAAAAAACATGGAAATAACGAACCCGAGGGCGAGGAACATGAGCTGGATAAAAAACAGGGTTGAGTTAATCATGAAGAACACAGTGGAACTGAAATCCGCTGTTTTCACCATGTCGGCAACTATGAGAGCCGCGGCATAATAGACCACGTTGGTGGCTAAGAGCACGGTGAGCGCTGCCAGGAGTTTTGCGCTCACAATGGCCGGGCGGGAGACCGGCTTGACCAGGAGGAAATCCGCCGTACGCTCCCTCGTCTCCTTGGAAAGAATAGAGACGCCGAGATTCATGGCCTGAATGGCTCCGCCCAGGGTGATAATAGAAAATACCATGGCATAAAAGCCCAAGAGAGAGGTGATATTGTCAAGGGAAATGCCCAGCGCAGCTCTCAGCGGGGCCGGATAGCCGCCCAAGAGCTTTTTAAAATCTGCAGCGTCTTTTACCAAGCCGGGATAGACGGAAAAATAAAGCGCAGCCAGCGCTATCAAGGCGCATGTCCAGATGATGGTCGATTTGCGCAGGGACTTTAGCTCGTGCAGATACATATTCATGCCTTCAGCCCTCCTTGGCATAGTAATGCATGAAGATTTCCTCAAGCTCGGGCTCCTCGACTAACAGATTGGAGATGCTCGTTTCCGCAAGCTTTTTGACGACCTTGTTAATATCTCCTTTGAACAAGAAGCTCACGCTGCTGCCTTTGACCTCTAGTTTGCTCGCCCCGGGCATGGCGAAAAATGACTTGTCCAGCTGCGACCCTGCCTCGACCTTGATCAGTTTGTAGTTGTTTTCCCTCAGGTCGCTCATCTTTTCCAGCTTAATCACTCTGCCGTCTTTGATAAAGGCGACGCGGCTGCACAGGCGCTGCACCTCGCTCAGAATGTGGGAGGAAAAGAACACTGTGGCGCCCTTTTTGCTCTCCTGCTCGATGAGGTCAAAGAATTTATGCTGCATCAAGGGATCAAGACCGCTGGTGGGCTCGTCAAGGATGATCAGTTTGGGCTCGTGCAAGAGCCCCTGCACGATACCGACCTTCTTCTTATTGCCGAAGGAGAGGTCGTCGATTTTCTTTTTCAGGTCGAGATCCATGATCTCAGCCAGTTCGTTAATCCGCTTGCTGCAGTCCTTTTTGTAGAAGCTGGCGGAATATTTGAGCAGGTCTATAACCCTCATATTGTCATAGTAAAACACCTCGGAGGGCAGGTAGCCAACTTCTTTTCTCACCTCAGGCTGCTCAATACAGCTCTTCCCAAAGATCTTCGCGCTGCCGCTGGTGGGATAGATGAGCCCGAGCAGTGTCCTGATGGTTGTGGATTTTCCCGCGCCGTTTGGCCCGATAAACCCGAAGATTTCGCCTTCGGCCACTTCAAGGTTCACATCGATGACGCCCCTGGACTTGCCGTAATGCTTGGTCAGGTTTTTGATTTCGATGACGCTCATAGACCTTGCCCCCTAAATTTCTTTATAAAAAGCCTTTTGCAGCAGCTCTAAATATTGGTCAAAATCGTCTACCAATGGATTCATATCAAGCTGTGATTTGTAGGCGGGGTATGTAATATCTTTTCCATTGCCCAGCCTCGGCCGCTGATTTGACCGGTCCGCTCTAGTAATATAATTTCCGTTGAGAGAGTTTCAGATAGAGCACTAAGCACAGGAAGGAGTAAATAATTGGCCAGACGAGCCCTGCGACCCGGTCGTAGAGAGCTGCAGACCACCAATTCCCCACCACGAACACTGTTTGGGAAACCGGTGGAAAAATAAAGGCTACGAACCGCAGGGAGTGAGGCATCTGGTCCGCAATTGACCTTCCTGCCAGGGAAAGAACAGTTACCATAAACAGTAACAGTATCCCCCTGCTCTTCTTGGCAATGATTCTGTTATTAAAAAAAATTCCGACTGAAACTCCCAGCATGGCAGTCTCCGCACTGGCTGCAAACCCGACCAAGAGTCCGACCGGCGCGACACCGGCTGTGAAAACGTGAAGGACAAAAGGGTAAAAATATGCATATACAGCAACCGCTATCGCCACAATCGATATAAAGCCCAGTTTTGCCAGAAAATACTCCTGTACACTTCCCATGTGCAGTATGGTAATCTGCTGCTGAGTTTCATCTTCCAGTTCGATGTATCCGTTTGCCAGCCAGACACACGCCACAAAAATAATGAAATTACCAAAGGACAGGCTGCTCATGACCTGGTTGGTAGGATCTTTGTAGAACATGCTGACAGCCACAAAGAAGAATACAAGCGGCGCGATATAACGATATGATCTGACGTAGTATTTAAACGCATAAGACAGATAAGCAATCACATTTTAAACCTCCTTTAGCAGGCCTGGTAAAGATTTTATGGGATTCACGGATAGAATCGATCCGTCCATATTTAGCAAAAGCCGCAATATTTCATTACTTGCACTTGAACGAACCTGCAAGGTTATGACACCGTCCTCCCTTTCGCTATGGAGAATTCCCGGGTTACTTTTAAGTAATCCAATATCCGCGCCTTCCGACTCGAAGCAGACTTCAATCATCACAACCTCAGAGTCTGGCTGATTGACAACCACATCGGAGGCAATTAAGCCGTTAGCCAAGGTAATGATTCGGTCTGTCATGCTCTCCAATGGGGAAGCCTGGTGGGTAGTGAGTACAATGGCTACCCCTTGCTGCTTCAATTCGCCAACCAACTCGACGAATTCATGCTGGGACTTCCGGTCAAGTCCGGCAAGGGGTTCGTCCAATAACAGCAAGCCTGGCCGCTGCAAAATGGCCTGCATGATATTGGCTTTTTGCAGCATGCCCTTGGAATAACCGGTCATGCGCTGATCCGCCGCGAAATCAAGACGCAGGAACTGCAAGAGTTCTTCAATCCGGGCGTGTAATTGCCGATCCGGAATTCTTTGCAATTTTCCCATGCAAAAGGCGTACTCCCGCACGGTAAAGTTGAGCTTTGGAAAGCGGTCCGGCACGTAGCCTATTCTAAGCTTTTCGTCAATTACTGTTCTGGAACCCCTACTGACCTGGCTGAGCCCCGAAATAAGCCGCAGCAGTGTACTCTTACCGGCGCCGTTTTGGCCGTTTATGGTCAGTACCTCCTGGGAAAACACGTAGAAAGTAAGTCCGCGCAAGACGCCTTTGCCAGAAAATTCCTTGGTTATCTGGGAAAAATGTAGCAGGGGTGTTTTTTCTCGTACTCGTTGCACGCTCTAATCACCTTTATAGTTAATCTTATCCATTATCATAACATATGTCACAGGTATGTCACAGGGACAGGTCCCTTGACAGTGCAGTCTTTCTTCGTGTCATGGGGACAGGTCCCGTGACGCTCCACGTTTTTATTCTCTGTACTTTCCTGGCAGGAAAGTCAATTGCAGATTAGCTCCCTTACAGCGAAAGGGGTTTTGGTTCTCATGCTTCAACCTGTTTCCCGAACTGCAGATATTGCAGGAAACTGGTGGTCTCTCAGCAGGCCCGCCCGGGTCTGAGGCCTAGTCTGGCCCGTTCGCTTGCGGTAAATCTTTTCTCCCTCTGTACGAGCATATGATGGCATAATGTACCTCAGTATCGAAGCTTACCAAGTGTCAATGCACCTGTCCCCTTGACACTCATCCCCTTGACACTCACCTGTCCCCTTGACACTCTCGTCAATTGGGACTTCAAACAGCTCTTGTTCTATGTAACAACCCTGACAAGCAGAGAATATTGTACCAATATAGAACATAGGAAATAACCTCCAGAAAGGAGCGATGCAAGTGGCCAATCCTGCTCAACCCTGTAATTGCGTTCCCTACACGAATATTTGCTGCTGCGGGGCAAAAAACGGGATTTCCGTAACCCAGCCTACCTGTCAAACCCTGCCGGACGGCAGGGTGGTAACCAACCCGGCTTTTGTCGGCCCACCCACGTCCAAGTCCTATTGGACCAGATCGGAAG
>JAJZPO010000120.1 GCA_021811155.1 Bacillota bacterium
CAGGTATAACCCTGGCCCAGTTGAAGGAAAAAGGAGTTTGGACCCCACCCGGCATGAAACCTTTCTACGTGCGTGGCACCGATCCCAACGCTCCGGTTGATAAGGTCATTGCCACCAAAAATAAGAAAATCAACATCTTTTCCGAAGAGCTTGAGGAAATCACCAAAGAGGGCGTGCCGGCGTATATGCACCACCCCCAACCCGAAGCAGGCCAGTTCCGCTTCGTGCAAGGCAAAGTGGCTGTCCACACCAATGCCGGAACCCACAATGTGCCGGTCTTAAACGAGTTGATGCCCACCAACACCCTTTGGATCAACAAGGCCAGCGCGTCCAAGCTGGGGATCAAAGACGGGGATGAGATCATTGTTAAATCCGGACAGTACGAACATCGGGGCAAGGCCAAGCTGACAGAAGGGATCAGGCCGGACACAGTGTTTTGCTATCATGGTTTCGGCCGCATTTCCCCGGAACTCAAACGCGCCTACGGTAAAGGGATCAATGACAACAAGCTGATACCGAGCGGCATTGGAGTTGTTGGCAACACCTTGGCTTCGATGGCCTTTGTGAGCGTGAAGAAAGCATAGAGATAAGGAGCGTGGCAGCAGATGCCAGACTCTAAACCCGGCAGCGCGGACCTTTATTTGTCCTTCGCCTGCCTGTTTCAGCGGCCCGACCCCGATTATGCCAACCATTTCGAAGAGGCGCTGACGCTCTGGGAGCAGGAAATTCCATCAGCCGGTGAACTTGTCAATGATTTGCGCAAGTTGTGCCAGGAATACCCGCCGGGAGAGGACCGCCTGAATTTCTTTTGGGAACATTACATCCCGCTCTTTGAAACAGGCCGGGTAGAAGCTCCTCCCTATGCTTCGGTGTATCTGGACGGGGAAGGCTTGGTCATGGGCAGGGAAACCTTGGCCGTACAAGCTTTCTATCAAACCGCCGGCTATACGATATCGGACCTGAAGCAGGAGCTGCCGGATCACCTTGCGGTGGAGCTGGAATTCGCCGCTGTCCTGGCTCAAGCAGGTAAACCTGAGTTGCTGAAGGAATTCCGGCAGCAGCACCTGCTTCCTTTTCTGCGTCTGATTCTGCCCCGCATCACAGGGTCAAAAAGGCCCTTGTTTCCGCTTGCCGCCCAAGTACTATCGCTATGGCAATTAGGCTGAAACTAAACCGAGAGAAAGAGGTGACTACGTGTGGCCAAGGAATATGCTATGGTAATTCAACTGGCAAAGTGCATTGGCTGCCAGGCTTGCACGGTGGCCTGCAAGCAGCAAAATAAAGTTCCGGAAGGTCAATACCGGACCCAATCACCGGCGATCGGCCCCACCGGGACGTACCCAAACGTGCACATGTATTTTGAAAAAGAAGCCTGCCAAATGTGCAAGAGCGCACCTTGCGTGCGCGTCTGTCCAACCAAGGCTTCCCATTACAACGAGGCCGGTCTGGTCTTGATCGATGCCGATAAATGTGTCGGGTGCAAATACTGCATTACCGCCTGCCCCTACAAAGCCCGTTTCCTGAACAAAGAAACAGGTGTTGCCGACAAATGCACATTCTGTTACGAGACCAGGGTTGCCAAAGGAGAAAAACCGGCCTGTGTCAGCACATGTGTCGGCGGCGCTTTACACTTCGGTGATTTGAATGATGCCGGGAGCGAGGTCGCAAAACTGTTGGCCAAAGCGAAGAAGGAAGTGCGCAAGCCGGAACTGGGCACAAAACCCAGCGTTTATTACCTTTATGAAGGGGTGGTGAGGTAAATGGATATTACATGGGGTGCAGCCCCCGGCGCTGAAGTTGCCTGGGGTGGAATGATTGCCATCTATCTTTTCCTGGCCGGTATCGCCGGCGGGGCCTTCCTCACTTCCGCCTTAACTGACTTGCTGCACAAGAACCGCCCGCTAAAAGTAATAACTGCGGGAGCCTACATTGCTCCGGTATCGATTATTATCGGCCTTGGCCTCCTAATCCTCGACTTAGGCCGTCCCTTTTCGTTTTGGAAACTGCTGTTTAACGTCAACTTCGGCTCAGTAATGGCCATCGGTGTTTTCATCATCTCCGGCTTCACCTTTCTGTCATTAATCTACGCATTCTTGGTGTATCAGCCGGCATTTGCCGCTAATAAACTTGGTTTAACCACGGCCGCAATGGAAACTGCCGCCACCGGCAGCGGCAAGGGTGTGCTGCGCAAAGCAACAGCCGGGTTAGGAGCGGTCTTCGCCCTGGGGCTCACCACCTATACAGGCTTCCTGCTCTCCGCAGTATATACCAACAACCTATGGTCCACGCCATTCCCGGGACTTCCGGGCATCCCTTTCCTGCCCATTTTGTTCCTGGTATCAGGGGTATCCGCCGGACTGGCCGCCACTTTGCTCGGTTCAAGGAATTGTCATGACCTCAAACCCTATAAAATACTTGACATTGTCCTGCTGGCCCTTGAACTGGTCCTCCTGCTCATCTTCTATGCTTCTGTGCAATCAGTCTATTTCAGCGGCTCAACCGGCGCGCTCTTCTGGCTGGGCGTTCTCGCCGTTGGCTTAGCGCTCCCTTTGGTCATGGGTGTCTATGGCTTGCGGACAGGCAAGGACCTGTTAATCCCCGTCTGCACTTTGGTGGTCATAGGCGGGTTATGTTTACGCATCTTTGTCGTATATGCCGGGCAATTGTTTAATTGAATTAAAGCATGCTATAATGCTGACAACGGAAAAAGCGCCAGGAAATTTGACCATGTTTGGTGCAAGGCAGTGAAAGGCTGAAATCTATGGAGGTGCAGCAGGTGATAACGTTTGGTTTTCTAACCCCGACATACTCGGTTGTTCTCTTGGTCATTGCCTTGATTATTTTTGGCCCGGGAAAACTGCCTGAGATAGGGAAAGCTCTGGGCAGGGGAATCAGCGAATTCAAAGGCGCCACTAATGGAATCGCCGCCGGTGGGATAGTGGAAGCGGAGAAGGAGAGTGCGAAAAACCATGGCTGACACTAAGTGTCAGGTGGTTTTTCACCCGGGCAACTGCCTCAATAAGAAAAAGCCTTTTGCGCGGCAGTGCCGGCAGTGCATCGAGTCTTGCCCCCATGGGGCGATCCGGGAAGACAGGGAACCAGATGCGGAACGCTGTACCAACTGCGGCGCCTGCATGGCAGTCTGCCCCAGTGACGGATTGGTACACCGGATAATGGATACTCTCCACGAGTACCTTTTCGAGGCTGACGCGGTGGTTTTGCACTGCCGCTCAGCCAGGCCGGATGGCTTTGATGTTGCCTGTTTGGGCGCGCTGGACAGGGATTTGTGGACAACACTGATCCTCTTGGCTGCTGCGAAACCCGTTAAGGTTATGATCGGAGAGTGTAATGGGTGTGATGACAGGCAGGCCTGTCAAAGCAGTCTGCAAACGCTAAGGGAACTTCAAAAAGACTGGCCGGGGCACCCGGAAATAGTAATTGAAACCGGGCAGGCAGCTGTGGAAAGCGGTGGCAAAACCTGGGTCAAAACAGTTTCCCGCCGGGACTTTATCACCGGTTGGCGCCAACTGTTCAGGGAGAAGGTCAATGAAAGCCTGCCAGGTCTTGCGGCGGGGGAAACATATTCTGTCCCCCGTTCCCGCGAGTGGATGGCCAAGGCGCTCCAGGCTCAACCAGAGAGGCAGATTCCTTTCCTGGCGCTTGATGTGCAGGATTCCTGCACCAGCTGCGGGGTATGCTCTGCTGTTTGCCCGCAGGGAGCTTTGCATAAACAAGATGAGAGCGGAAAAATAAGTCTTGTCCTTGAACCGTTCAAGTGTGTACAATGCCGGCGCTGTCTGGAAATTTGCCCCCCCAAGGCGTTAAGCATTGCCCCCAAAGTTATCTCCCTGAGCTTTCTCTTGGGCAAGGTCGTGCTCCACGCAGGCAGCCCCAGTTATTGTTCCCGCTGCGGTAAACAAATCTTTGACACTTCGGAAACATCTTTATGCGCAGCTTGTGCGACCGATGACCATGCCGCTGACTTTTTGTTCTAGCAGCTTAGTTGGTCGCGCTTTCTCTGTACTGCGTTGGTGTTAATCCGGTATAGCGTTTGAAAACCTGTGAAAAATACTTGTCATCAGCAAAACCAACTTTGTCAGAAATCTCGTAATTCTTAAGAAATGTATTCTTAAGAAGCTCTTTGGCCTTTTCGATCCGGTACTGGTTAAGATATTCCAGAAAGTTAATTCCTGTTTCCTGTTTGAATAATTGACTCAAATAGCCAGGCGTGATGAAAATCTGTTTGGCAACAGTGTCCAGAGTAATGTCTCTAAAGTAATTATCCTTGATAAAATCACTAGCAAATTTAATCAGTATGTTGGTCTTTTCTTTTTCCGCCACTTTATTGTGCAGAAGCTTTTCCTGAACCTGCTGCCGAAAACTTTGCAGCAGGTTTTCCTGTGCCGTTTCCTCATCGAGCATAGCTGTTACTTTTAACACAGCGCCGAGAATATCATCGGGGCGGCATGGCTTTAATAAGATCATTAAGGCGTCTTCCTGTTACTTTAATAAAACATTCACTCTGATTTGCTTCCATCCCATGAACAATTGAGTTTTCAACAAAAGGTTGGATGATAAGTTTTGGTATGGAAAAATCCAAGATTGTTTCATCCATATCTATTTCATAAGTAAGCTTGTCTCTGAAACGACTGCTTTGCAGAAGCAGATAATGCTCAATAAACTCCTTTTCTTCTCTTACCAGGATAAACTGATTACCGTGGCTAAGCGTAATGCGAAATAAGCGTGAAAGGGCATAGACCATATCACTAACATCTTTTTGTTTAGATTTCATGCTCTTCCAGAATATCGCATCAAGTGTATTATAGAGAAAATGAGGATTTATTTGGGCCTGAAGGGCCTTTAATTCGGCTTCTCTTTCTTTAATTTGAAGTTTATATTGCCAAAGGCGGTGTGCTTGCCGGGACAGTTGTTGAAATCGAGAGAAAAAAAATTTCAGGTATTTGAAGGCTTTGGCGCGGCATTCACTGAGGCGGCGGCGGATACCTTTTACAAAATGAGCGAAGGAAAGAGAGCGGAAATTTTAAACGCCTATTTTTCACCCAGATGGAAGCAACCGCTTTTGAAAATCCGGATGGTCGAATCGTTGTGGTTATTATGAATACGGGTGATGAGGCAAGAGATTATTCACTTAAAATTGGTGAAGACACAACCAGTGCAAAAATCTTGCCTCATTCAATTATCACCTTGTTGTGTTAGTTAAGTTGAGCAAGCCACTCAATGAAGAAAAATCAAGCGGGAGCCTAGAAAAAATCCCTTGAAGACAGAAAATTCTGTATAATAGAGTCGGGGGAAGCGTTACCCAAAATTCTTGGAGTGGTTCAAGCGCTATGTAAAGAAACGTTTCTTCGACCCATGCTTTCCTGTCATTCTCACATATTGTACCTAAAGGCTGGCAAAGATATACCCAAATATTGTTAGGAGATTACAGCAAGACTTTCTACATGAGTACGACACTGATATTCACGGTATCCTGCATTATGAGAGAGGTGATTTAACTTTGAAAATTCTCCTGGTTTACCCTAAATATCCCATTACATATTGGGGCTTTCAGTATGCTCTGAAATTTGTGTCAAAGAAAGCCAGCTTTCCACCGCTAGGTCTCGTAACCGTCGCAGCCATACTCCCAGCTCACTATGAAAAGAAGCTGGTGGATATGAACGTGACATCCCTCAAGGACAAAGACATCTTGTGGGCTGATTACGTTTTTATCAGCGCCATGGCTGTCCAGAAGGAATCTGCCCGGGAGGTGATTAACCGCTGCAAACAGCTTGGTGTTAAAACTGTGGCCGGAGGACCGCTCTTTACTTCAGAACCTGAAGAATTTGATGATGTGGAACACCTTGTGCTAAATGAAGGCGAGTTAACGCTGCCTGAGTTTATCAGGGACCTTGAGGCCGGGGTTGCCAGGCGGGTTTACACCTGTGCGGAATGGGCGGACTTGCGCGCCACCCCTGTTCCTATGTGGCAGCTGATTGACCAGAAACAGTATGCAACGATGAATATCCAGTATTCGCGCGGCTGCCCCTTCAATTGCGAATTCTGCAACATTACTTCATTGTATGGACGCATTCCAAGGACGAAAGACGGCGCCCAATTGATTGCGGAACTGGATGCCCTCTATGACTCCGGCTGGAGCGGAGGAGTCTTTTTCGTTGACGACAATTTCATCGGCAATAAGCAGAAACTTATCCAGGAAATACTACCGGCGCTGATTGCATGGATGAGCGCCAAAAAGCGTCCGTTTGGCTTTCTGACCGAAACTTCCATCAACCTTGCAGACGATGACGAGCTGATGAGCATGATGGTTAAGGCCGGGTTTGACACTGTGTTTGTCGGCATTGAGACGCCGAATGAGGAGAGCCTGGTGGAATGCAACAAGACGCAGAACAAAAACCGCGATCTGATTTCCTGTGTGAAAAAGATTCAAAGGTTTGGGCTGCAGGTGCACGGCGGGTTTATTGTCGGGTTTGATAACGATAACGCCGGCATCTTTGACAGCCTGATTAACTTCATCCAGCAAAGCGGCATCGTCGCAGCTATGGTCGGGTTGTTGAACGCCCCGAAAGGCACAAAGCTTTATCAACGGATGGCCAAGGAAGGCCGGCTTGTGGAAGGGTTCTCGGGCAATAACACAGACTTCACGATGAACTTCATTCCCAAAATGGACCGGGGAATGCTGATCAAGGGCTATAACAGAATCGTGGATACCATTTACTCACCCAAAAAATACTATGAACGGGTACAGGTCTTTCTCAAAGAATACAATCCTGTCAAAACCGGCGCTGTACGGGTAAATTTCACGCATATCATGGCGTTTGTCAAGTCTGTGATTCGTTTGGGGATTTTCGGCAGAGAAAGGCGTTATTACTGGAAGCTGATTTTATGGTCGCTGTTCAGGCGCCGTGAGGTGTTCCCCCTGGCAGTAATCCTGTCGATTTATGGGTTCCACTTCCGGAAAGTATTCAAGAAAACCGCACTGGAGATATGATGTTACCGCCCTTACCGCAACTGCCGGAGGCGCAGACCAGTTTTTGCTGAGTTTGCGCCTTCTTGATTGTCGGTCATCGTTCAGCATTTAACGGGTATCAAATCTGAGGCTTAGCAGCTTTATTGAGTATGCATGCCGGTTGCAGTTTGACAAACTGCAATTCAGGTAATAAAATATGTTGTGTTGGAACGCGTCGTATTAAGACGCAATTATAAGGAGCTTAGAAATGTTGCAGCAGGAACAAGTTGTACAGCTGGTCGATAATTTGTTTTATCTGTTTCAGGCTCTGCACCGCGGCATGGAGGCAGATGCGAGCAAGGCTGGAATTACTGTGCCGCAAAGGATTGTCATGCATCAGCTGTTTAAGCTTGGCCCTCTCAGCGTAAAAGAGTTGAGTCAGAAAGTTGGGCTTACACACAGCACCATTTCGGGCATCGTGGACAGACTGGAACGCAAAGGAATGGCAGCAAGGTTTCAAGACCCTGAGGACCGGCGCTTTACAAAAGTTACAGTGTCTGAAAACGTGAAAAATTACCTCCAAAACCAACACCCGCGCCACTTGTTCGAGTTTATGACGGATGTATTTAAGGATGCGTCGGTCGAGGAACAGAGAATAATACTTGATGGGGTTACAACACTGCGGCGCCTGCTGGATAAGGAGGAACAGACATGAACCAT
>JAJZPO010000121.1 GCA_021811155.1 Bacillota bacterium
GCAAGCCCAATAGAGGGTCGAGTCTAGCGCGGTCCTAGTCCTAGAGAGGCTGAGACTGAACATGCATGTCTCAGCCTCGGCAGGGAAATGCGCGCGCTGAGGAAAAACGAAGCGCGCATTTCTTGTTATCCTAAAAGTAGACAAACAAACAAAAAATAAGTGGAAATTCTCTGCAGGAAATATTAACCATTAATCTAATTGTTCTAACATAGGTCTGCAGCACCCCTGAAACGGGGGTAAAGCCTATGAATATATTCCTTTTTCGGAGAGGAAGGAGTGAAAGGTCAAGAAAAAGGTTCCTGATTCCGGGGTTACAAGCGGTTTTCCGATTGCTAAATGCATTTTTCGGAACATATTCCTGGCAATTTTCGTTTCCAGAGCCGTCTCCAGCCAGTCCAGGTACAGAAAGCTATAAGGTTGACACTTCTTTCGGTCCATTTAATCCAGACAGGCAATCTTTAAATAAGGCATTTTCACAGTCCAGAAATTTCGCGGGGTTTTTGCGTGGAAGAGTTCGGTTTCGCAGTAAGGAATTGCAGGCGTGGCGCCTAAGGCAACCGGCGGGCGTCAAAAGAATTATCAACAGGATGCTGGCAAGAATTTATCCCGGATTGGCCATGTGGCGGGATTTAATGGGGTGGAGAGGGCCTCCGAGGGCTTTATACGCAGGAACAAATATTGTACGTTTGCAGGAATGAATCGGTCTCCTAAAGTCCAGACTCTACGATAAACCGTGCGGGTTTAGATGCGATGTAGGGTGCTGCAGCTTTGGGATAGATACAACTGAATATGGACGAAAAATCCCTGGATCAGCTGTTCCAGGGTAAACCGGGCCAGGAAGGCCCGTTTTTGTTGCAGTCCCCAAAAATTGTAGGAGCAATTTACAATATTTTTAAGTTTTCTTAAGCTATTCTTAATAGTTATTGTTTACACTAATCTTGCAACCGACACTTTTTCCCTTCATCCTCCTTTTTACATAGGCTGTGATTATGCAGCCCCTTGCACCGCCTGAATTTGGCGGTGTTTTTCTATCCCCTGTCACTGCAGCTTGGCCAGCACCTCTGCCCGTCTTATTCCGTACCTCTTGGATTTTCGCAGGAGGGTGGACAAGTCGATCCCCAGGGCATCCGCAACGGCTGCCAGGGTGGGGTGCTGCTGCAAGGCTAATTCGATGAGCTGCCGTTCTGTCGCGGCTACAGCGGTTTTTAAGGAAACAACTCGCCGCGCCGGAGAGGATGCTTGGGGTATTGAATGCTCCAGGTGGAAGCGAACTTTTTCCGGCAGGTCTTCCAGGGTGATTAAGCCGTCCTGGTCCAGTACAACCAGGCGCTCAACGGTGTTTTCCAATTCCCGGACGTTACCTGGCCAGGCATATTCAAGAAAACAGTCCATGACCTCGGGGACGATTTTGGTCGTGCGGTGATATTTTTGGCAGGCCTTATCCAAAAAGGAGACTGTAAGAACCAGGATATCCTCTTTTCTCTCCCGCAGAGGCAGGATGTTCAGAGGCACAACATTGAGGCGGTAATATAAGTCAGAGCGGAAGCTGCCTTCGGTTACCATCTGCTCCAGGTTGCGGTTTGTGGCGCAAAGAATGCGAACGTCGATAGGAATGGGTTTAGTGCCCCCTACGCGCAGAATCCGCCTGTCCTGAAGCACGGTTAACAGCTTGACCTGCAGGGATATGGGCAGCTCGCCAATTTCGTCCAGGAACAGCGTACCATGGTCTGCCAGTTCGAAAAGGCCCAGCTTGCCCTCCTGCCTGGCGCCGGTGAAGGCGCCCCGTTCGTAGCCAAAGAGTTCTGATTCAAGCAAGGCGGCGGGGATGGCACCGCAGTCAACTTTCACAAAGGGCTGGGAAGCGCGGTGGCTTTGGGTATGGATGAGATCTGCGATCATTCCTTTGCCAACCCCGGATTCACCGTAAATCATTACTGTGACGTCCGAATCAGATACCCGCTGAATCACGTCCAGTACACGCTGCATCTTGGCATCCCGGATGATAAACCCGCCGGACGATATATTCAGGGGGGCATTGAAGCTTTTAAGTGTTTCCATATATTGCTGCGCCAGGCCCTTCGATTTGTTCAGCTCGTCCTTAAGGGCGTTTAATTCGGTAAGGTCTTTGACTATAGATACCACCGAAATCAGCCGGCCATTTTTGTCAAAGACCGGATTGCCGGTGACCAGGGCTTCGCAGCCGGATGGGTATTTGATTACTTTGGATACATGGCGCCGGGTGGCAATAGTTTCAACAGTCACCGCTTCAGAGATCAGGTTGTGGTCTAGCAGGTAACTGACGTGCTTACCGACCAAATCAATATTAATACCTGTCAACCGCTTAAAGGCGTAATTACAGGCAATGCAGGTGCCGTTGGCATCAGTCATATAGACGCCGTCGGTAATTGACTCTATAACCGCTTTAAGCTTGGTCTCCAAATGCGAACCCATGGAAACTGATTCCTCCTGTCTCACAAGGTCCAAGTTTTTAGGAATTAAGGTTCGAACCGGGTCGCTATAAACATAGAGAGTTGATCCAGCCGTGAGACTCCCACTTCTACAAGTGGGAGTGGTTCCCTGTGCTCTGCTTCGGTGGGGGTAGACTCCCCCACCGAAGTCCCGACGTTCAACTTTAGTTGAACGAGTTCACTGAAAGAACTTTCTCAATATTCTTAAATATTCTCAATTATGTAATTCTATTTGAAATTTAGAATACCTCCTGGCAGGATAATAGATTTTTGAGTCGAATGTTTTTTCGATTTGGACTTCACGCTTTTTGACGGAGGGATATGGGCAGGATTCTCGCGAAAATGGGCGAATTGACTAATTGATTTGAGAAAAGCGTATAATAGCAGCAAATCTCACATCGATTTAGGCTATGAGGAGGTTTTTCGTTGGTTAGCAGTATGACGGGCTATGGCCGGGGTGAAGCTGAAGGCGAGGGAAAACAGCTTACAGTGGAACTCAAAGCGGTTAATCACCGTTTCCTGGAAACTGTAATCAGACTGCCGCGCCAGTACAGCTCGCTGGAAGAGAGAATTAAACGGTTAATCCAGGAGCGGGTGTCCAGAGGCAGGATTGAGGTATACCTCAATTTTAAGGAAACGGGAGAAATAAAAAGAATTGTCAAGGTTGACAAAGATATAGCGGTGGCTTATGATAAAGCACTAGAGGATTTAGCAAAAACTGTAGGCGCTTCCTATGACAGCGATGTTTACCGCCTAATCAGCCTGCCTGAAGTGGTCAGCATCGAAGAAAAGGAAGAAGATTTGGATGCCCTGTGGGGTGTCTGTGCCCGGGCTTTGGAGCAGGCGTTGGCGGCTTTGGTTCAGATGCGCCGGCAGGAGGGTGAACGGCTGCGGCAGGATTTGATACATAGATTAGAAAGAATTGCACAATGTATTAAAGACATAGAAGCAAGGCAGCCACAAGTGGTTCAGGAATATCAGGAAAAGCTTAGACAGCGGATAAGCGAACTCCTGCATGAAGTGCCCTTGGATGAAAACAGGCTGGCTAATGAAGTGGCCGTCTTTGCAGACCGGGTCAGCATCACTGAGGAGTTGGTGCGGCTCGCCAGCCACCTGGCCCAGTTCAAAGCATCTTTGGATCTGCAGGAACCTGTGGGGCGCAAACTTGATTTCCTGACACAGGAGCTCAACCGTGAAATCAACACAATCGGCTCCAAAGCCAATGATTTGGAGATTGGCAAGATAGTGGTTGAGGTCAAGAGTGAGATTGAAAAAATCAGGGAACAGGTGCAAAATCTGGAGTAACCTTACCCTGGGGAGGGCATATATTAATGGAAATTAAACTCATCAACATTGGTTTCGGCAACATTGTCTCGGCCAACCGCATCGTAGCTATAGTGTCGCCTGAATCGGCGCCTATCAAGCGCATTATTCAGGAAGCCAGGGACAGCGGCATGCTGATTGATGCTACGTATGGCAGAAGGACCCGGGCTGTGGTGATCTGCGACAGCCACCATGTCATCCTTTCCGCCGTACAGCCTGAGACAGTGGCACACCGCCTGTCCAACAAGGATAGCGGCACGCATGCTGAAGATCCCGCAGATTAAGGTGTGGGAATCATGGAGGAGAATAGACAGGGACTTTTAATAGTTCTCTCCGGTCCTTCCGGGGCCGGCAAGGGGACTTTGTGCAAGGAATTGATGCACAATCTGCCTACCCTGCAATATTCGGTGTCCGCCACCACGCGGGACCCCCGGCCGGGAGAAACCGAGGGTAAAGACTATTTTTTTGTCAGCAGGGAAAAGTTTACCGAACTTATCAGGCAGAACCAACTGCTGGAACATGCCGAATTCTGTGGCAATTTTTACGGAACGCCGCAGGCGCCGGTGCAGCACGCGATTACCCAGGGTAAAGATGTCATTTTGGAAATTGAGATCCGGGGCGCAGAACAAATCAGGCGGAAATTTCCCCAAGCCGTATTTATCTTCATAGTCCCGCCCTCCCTTGAGGAACTCAGGGCAAGGATCACGAAACGGGGCACGGAGACTGAGGAGAAAATCCGGCAGCGCCTGGATAAGGCGAGCGACGAGCTGCACTACGTTTCTGAGTACGACTATGTGGTTGTGAATGACCAGGTGGAAACAGCGGTGGAAAAACTCAAGGCAATTATCACGGCGGAAAAGTGCAAGGTTAAGCGCCGTTTGGTTCAATTTTAGGCTGCGGTAGCGTCGAAGAAGGAGGTATGAGATTGAAACAGCCGTCCCTCGATGTTTTAATGCAAAAAGTGGATAGTAAGTATACCCTGGTGGTCGCTGCTGCTAAGCGGGCCCGCATGATTACTGAAGATCAGCCTAACGCCGGCCCCAAAGGGCAAAAGCCGGTGACCCAGGCGTTGAATGAAATTGCTGACGGTAGGGTGAAATACACCCGTACCAAGATGGGAATCAAGTAAATGCTGCGGGGCAAGATTATTGTAGTCGGCGTAACTGGCGGGATTGCGGCCTATAAGTCCGCGGAACTGGTCAGCCGCCTGCGCAAGGCCGGAGCCGAGGTTCACGTCATCATGACTCCCAACGCCTGTAATTTCGTCGGTCCTTTGACTATGCAAAGCCTCTCGGCCCATCCGGTACATGTGGAGATGTTTGGCGAATCCAAGCTGGGCGGGATTGACCATATTGAGCTTGCTCAGCGGGCCCATCTCCTGGTGATGGCGCCGGCTTCTGCCAACATGATCGCCAAGGCTGCCTGCGGCTTGGCTGACAACTTGTTAGCCACGGTTCTTTTGGCCCGCAAAGGGCCAGTTTTGTTGGCGCCGGCCATGAACACCGCCATGTATTTGAATCCACTCACCCAGGCTAACTTGGCTAAACTGAAACAATTGGGTTATCAGGTTTTGGAACCGGGGGTTGGCTTTCAGGCTTGCGGGGACCAGGGCCCGGGCCGGATGGCAGAGCCGCCGGAGATTTTTGCTGCCTGCGAGAGGATTTTGAGCGGGATGCGCCGGCTTGAAGGAAAAACCGTGCTGGTGACAGCAGGGGGCACCCGGGAGCCGATTGACCCGGTGCGCTATATCGGTAACCACAGTTCCGGTAAGATGGGTTATGCGGTGGCCGGGGCGGCCATAGAGGCCGGGGCGAGGGTAATTTTGGTCAGCGGTCCGGTAAGCCTGGAGCCGCCGCCCGGGGCGGAAGTGGTGCCTGTGGGCAGCGCCTCAGAAATGTATCAGGCAGTGATGGAGCATTTCCCAGCCTGTGACGTGGTTATAAAGGCTGCCGCAGTGGCAGACTATAGGCCTGAGCAGAGCTCCGAGCACAAAATCAAGAAGAGCGGCGGAGACCTGGTCTTGAAACTGGTTCAGAACCCGGACATCCTCAAGGAACTGGGTAAAATAAAAGGGGACAAGCTATTGGTGGGTTTCGCGGCTGAGACCAGGGACCTCCTGGATAACGCCGCGGAAAAACTGCAGCGCAAAAACTTGGATATGCTGATTGCCAACGACGTCACCAAACCGGGGGCTGGTTTTGGCAGTGATACAAACCTGGTGGCTATCCTCTATCCTGACGGCGGGAAGGAAATCCTGCCGCTGCTGGGAAAATCAGAAGTCGCGCGCGAAATCATCAGCAGAATAGTTGCTTTGCTGGACAAGAAAACAAAGGAGTGATTGCCATGGTAAGAAGGTTTTTTACCTCAGAATCCGTTACCGAAGGCCATCCTGACAAGATTGCAGACCAAATCTCTGATGCAGTCCTCGATGCGATTTTAGCCAAGGACCCTAATGGCAGGGTGGCTTGTGAAACTTCAGTTACCACCGGTCTGGTGCTGGTTGCCGGCGAAATCACCACCAACTGTTATGTGGATATTCCCAAACTGGTGCGGGAGACAATTCGTGAAATCGGTTACACACGGGCAAAATTCGGTTTTGACTGTGATACCTGCGCTGTGCTGACATCTATTGACGAGCAGTCTCCTGATATTGCTCTGGGAGTGAATAAAGCGCTCGAAGCCAAGACCGGCGAGATGAGCGATGAAGAAATTGAAGCCATCGGCGCCGGGGACCAGGGCATGATGTTTGGCTATGCCAGTAACGAAACTGAGACTTTGATGCCCCTGCCGATTTACCTGGCCCACAAGCTGGCCCGGCGGCTTTCCGAAATCAGAAAGTCGGGTGAAGTGGAATATCTGCGTCCGGACGGCAAAACCCAGGTTACGGTTGAGTATGAGAATGACAAGCCGGTGCGGATAGATACAGTGGTCATTTCTACCCAGCATCACCCGGAAGCGACCCAGGAACAGATCCGCCGCGATATGCTGGAAAAGGTGATCAACCCCATCCTGCCTGCCAATATGCTTGATGACAAAACCCGTTATTTTGTCAACCCCACCGGCCGGTTTGTCATCGGTGGCCCGCAAGGTGATGCAGGCTTGACCGGACGCAAGATTATTGTTGATACATATGGCGGTATGGCCCGCCACGGCGGCGGCGCTTTCTCCGGCAAGGACCCCACCAAGGTTGACCGCTCGGGCGCCTATGCAGCCCGGTATGTGGCTAAAAATGTGGTTGCTGCGGGCTTGGCTGACCGCTGTGAAGTACAGTTGGCCTACGCCATCGGTGTAGCCCACCCAATTTCTATTTTGGTTGAGACCTTCGGCACGGGGAAAATCGGTGACGACAAAATTGCCGAATTGATCCGCAAGCATTTTGACCTGCGTCCGGCAGGCATCATTAAAGAGCTGGACCTGCGCCGGCCCCTTTACAGGCAAACGGCTGCCTATGGACACTTTGGCCGCACCGATGTGCAGCTTCCCTGGGAAAAAACGGACAAGGCGGAAGCACTGAGGCGAGAAGCGGGAATCTAAACCAGAAGTCAGAAGACAGAATTCAGAAGTCAGAATAAACTGAGCTGTCTCTAGGACAACGGGGACGGTTCTTTTCGTCCTAGCAAATCTTGTTGCATTTTGACCTTTATTGGAGTTTTAGTCAGCTAGGGGACGGTTCGTCCGTGAATCGTCCCCTGTGTATTCACATGACTATCAGCAAATGGGCAAAATTCAATCTAGGAATTCTGCCCTGAAACAAAGTCGAGTTCGGGTCTGCTCGGGTCGAATTTTCTTTCTGCTCCGTTCAGCAGACTACGTCGCCTAGCATGCTTTTCGGCTCGCTTCCTCATTGATCTTCCCACTAATCTT
>JAJZPO010000020.1 GCA_021811155.1 Bacillota bacterium
CGCTATAACGCGCAAAAAACCCCCGGCAGAACCGGGGGTTGCGAAAAAACATACATTAACGGAACAAGCTTGCCGCGGCGATGGTTGCCATTTTGGCCAGCGGGGAAGGGTAAATACCGAGGAACAGAGTCACCAGCATTGTAACCAGCAAGGTGAATTTCGTAGCCCCGCTCACGCCGATCTTGGGCAAGTCCGCCCCTTCTTCCATGTACATGGTCCGGGTAACCAACAGGTAGTAATACACGGAAACCATGCTCATAACGAAGGCTATGAACACCAGGGGCACCCACCCCTGATCCAGGAGGGCCTTGAACAGGTAGAACTTACCGACGAAACCTGCCAAGGGCGGTATCCCTGCCATAGACAAGAGGCTTACCGTCATAACAACCGCTGCAAGCGGCGAACGCCGGGCCAGGCCGGCGAAATCTTTGATCTCGTCGCTGCCCTGGGCGGTTGAAACAACGGTTGCCACCGTAAAAGCGCCCATGTTGGCAAAGACGTAAATCATTGAATAGAAGAGGACGCCCTTGACCCCGTCCGGTGTGCCGGCTAAGAGGCCCACAGCGATATACCCGGCCTGGGAGATGCTGGAGTAGGCCATCATGCGTTTAAAGTTTTTCTGAGGAATGGCCATCAGGTTTCCGGCAATCATGGTTAACCCGATCAGCACAGCCAGGGCCACTGCTACATTGCCGTCCAGAGCCTGAGCTTTCAGTCCGACCAGCATCACCCGCACCAGGGCAGCGAAGCCCGCTGCTTTGGAAGCGACCGCCAGGTAAGCGGTGATCGGGACGGGAGCGCCTTCATAGATGTCAGGCGCCCACATGTGGAAAGGAATCAGGGAAATCTTGAAGGAAAATCCTGCCAGAACCAAGAGCAAGGCGAGGATAGTTGCCGGGCTCATGCCCGAACCCAGCTTGGCCGCAATCTCGGTGATTACGGTTGAGCCGGTAAGGCCGTACAGGAAACTCACACCATAAAGGAGTACCGCCGAAGAGACAGCGCCAAGAATCAGGTATTTCAGGCCTGCCTCACCGGATTTTCCGTCTTCGGAAAGATAGGCAACCAGGACGTAAAAGGATATGGTCATCAGTTCCAGACCGACATAAAGGGTGATGAGGTCACCGGATCCGGCCATAACCATCATGCCCAAAGCGGCAAACAGAATCAGGCCGTAAAACTCACCCCGGTGGGCAGGCAGTTTCTGCACATACTCGGTGGAAGACAGCACTACCAGGAGAGCTGCCGCCAGAAAGAGCAGTTTAAAGAAGCTGGCGTAGTTATCTGCCAGGTACATGCCGTCAAGGAAAGAACCGTTGACATTGCTGAAAAACTGGGCGCCGGCCACTGCCATTGTAACCAGGATTCCCAGCACGGTAAGAGGCACCATTCCCTGGCGCGAACCCTTCGGGATCAAGAGGCCGACAGAAAATATCACCAAACCGACTACGGCCAAAGTAATCTCAGGGGCCAGCAGCGCATACTGTGCATTCATTAGAATATTCCTCCCTTCGCCTGGCCGAGGGCCTGAATTACTGCGGCAATTCCGGAGGAATGGACGCCAGAGTTAACCATGTCCATCAGCAGGTTAGGGATGACACCGCCAATGATTACTACAAAGGCCAAGACAAACAGCGGCACCAGTTCAGGTCCTTTGATGTCCTGCAGGTGGTCCCATTCAGGCCGGCGCGGCCCGAAGAGCACGTTAGCCAGGACCCGCAAATTGTATGTTGCGGTGAAGATAATCCCGGCAATCCCCAGAATCGCGGGAATGAGAAACACCTTGATTGAACCCAGGAAGATAGTAAATTCTCCGATGAAGTTGACAGTTCCCGGCAGACCCAGAGAAGCCATGCCGGCAATCATGAAGCCTGTGGCCAGGCGGGGCATTTGGTGAGCCAGCCCGCCCAGGTCGGGTATGTAGCGGGTATGGGACTTCTCATAAATGAACCCGATCATGGAGAAGAACAGGGCCGCCATCACACCGTGGGCAAACATTTGAGCCACCGCCCCGTCAACACTGACCATGTTCAAGGCAAACATGCCAATCAGAACATAGCCCATGTGGCTCACCGAAGAGTATCCAACCACGTACTTGAGGTCTTTCTGGGCCAAGGCGATGAAAGCTGCATAAAGCACGTTGGCTATGGCCAGAATTGCAATCACCGGCGCCCAGAACTTGGCTCCGAGGGGCAGCACATAAATCCCGACCCTGATAAGACCGTAGCCCCCGATTTTCTTCAGGACCCCGGCGTGGATCATGCTGACCGCTGTAGGAGCGCCGGCATAACCGTCGGGTGACCAGGAGTGGAAGGGGAACATGGAAATCAGGGAACCGAAACCCAGGAGCATCAAGCCGAACACGATGATTTGGAAGTCCTTCGGCAGCATTGTGGCCGAACGCTTGGCGAGTTCGGTAATCATGAAGGTGTCAGCCCCGGACTGCAGGTAAAGCGCCACCAAGCCGACAAGCAGGAAGGCCGATCCCATCAGGAGGTAAATCGTCAGCTTCATGCCGGCGTACTCTTTGGTAACCCGCTTCGAGCTGCCCCAGATTACGACCATAATGTAAATCGGGATAACCACCACTTCGTAGAACAGGAAGAAGATAAACAGGTCCTTGGCTACAAAAGTCCCCATCACACCGGTGATCAGAATCATCAGCAGGATGAAAAACTCTTTGGGCCGTTTGTCGATGTTCCAGGAGGCAAACACCGCAGAGAAGCCGATCAGGTTGGTCAGAAGCAGCATGGGCAGGCTGATCCCGTCAACCCCCAGCGCGTAAGTGACCCCCAAATCTTTCGTCCAGGCGATTGTTTCATTGAACTGGAACCCGCCCACCTGCTTGTTGTAGGCAAAGTACACAAAAAGGCTGAGGGCCAATGAGGTAAAGGTTCCGAGAGCCGCCGTAATTTTAACGGTCTTGGGTTCATCCTGGGGGAGGAAGACAATGACCAGAGCGGCGATAATCGGGGCCAGTAGGGTAAGAGTTAGAACCGGAAAGGTCATCTTATTTTCCACCTCCCAATGCCAGCGGGTTTAAGGCATGCAGTTGTCCTTCCCCGTAGGTGACCGCCAGGAAGAGAACAATCAGCGCAACGAAGAAGATGATGGCATACACCTGAAGTTGTCCGGTCTGCGCCCTGCGGAACAGACTGCCAAGGCTGCGTGCAATCCAGGCCAGCCCATCGACAATACCATCCACAATGTAGATGTCAAACCAGTACAGCACCTTGCCGATACCGTCGACGATGTGCTTGATAATCCAGAGATAGAACTCATCCACGTAATACTTGTTTTTCAGCACTTTGTAAACCCTGGGGAAAGCAGCTTCCACGGGGTCGCTCGCTTTGCCGTAATAAACAATGTAGGACAGGATTATGCCGGCTAGGCCTACGATAATGGACGGTCCGGCGACCAGCCAGTTCATCGCCTCCGGCTCAAATTCCGAACCCCAGGGCCGCACGAAATAGGCGAAACCGTGCTCAGGAATACCTGCCCAGCCACCGACGATGGAGAAGAAGGCCAGGATAACCAGCGGCAGGGTCATTACCCAGGGAGATTCGTGGGGATGATTTTCCGCCTTTTCAGGCCCCATGAAGGCGATTACGAAGAGTCTGGTCATATAGAAGGCGGTCAGCATAGCGGTAAACAGGCCGATGCCAAAGAGTACCGGGTGTCCGTTATGCAGAGCGGCAGACAAAATTTCGTCCTTGCTGAAAAAGCCGGCAAGGGGCGGCACGCCCGCTATAGCCAGGACCCCGATGGCAAAGGTCGTTCCCGTGATTCTCATCTTCTTCCACAGGCCGCCCATCTCCCAGATGTCCTGCTTCTCATGCAGGGCATGGATGACAGAACCGGCGCCGAGGAACATCAGGGCTTTGAAGAAAGCGTGGGTCATCAGATGGAACATGCCTGCGGTCAGGGAACCGACACCCAGGGCCATGACCATGTAACCCAACTGGCTCAGAGTCGAGTAGGCCAAAATCCGCTTAATGTCATTTTGCGCGATCGCAATTGAGGCCGCAAAAATAGCGGTAAAGCCGCCCAGGCTGGCCACAAACTCCAGCGCAGCCGGAGAAGCGCCCTGGAACAGGAAATAGATCCGGGCGATCAGGTACACACCGGCAACAACCATGGTAGCGGCGTGAATCAGGGCGCTGACAGGGGTCGGACCCTCCATGGCGTCAGGCAGCCAGACGTGCAGTGGGAACTGGCCGGATTTGCCGATGGGTCCGATAAAGACCAGAAAGGCTGTCAGAGTCAGGTAGGAAACCCCTCCGACGGCAACCATAGCCTTGACCTCGGGGGTCATCATGTGGAACAGCTGGACAAAGTTCAGGGTGCCAAATTTGTTGAGCAGGAACAGGATGCCCAACAACAGACCGAAGTCGCCCACCCTGGTAGTCATGAAGGCCTTCTTGGCAGCCTCACGCGCCGACGGCTTGAAGAACCAGAAGCCGATCAGCAGGTAAGAACAGAGGCCGACAAGCTCCCAGAAAATGAACAACTGCAAGAGGTTAGTTGAGAGCACCAGGCCCAGCATAGACATGGCAAACAGGGACTGGTAGGCGAAATACCTGGAGTAACCCTTGTCTCCGTGCATGTAACCCACTGAATAAATTTGTACCAGGGAAGCTACCAGGGTTACCACAAACAGCATCATGGCGCTGAGAGGATCTATCAGGGTACCGAATTCAATGTTTAAGGGCGCCGCACTCAGGCCCCACGGCACACCGCTAAAAGTGAGCCAGTTAACAACATGTTGGTAAGGCTTCTCTACCAGTTCTGCCCCAACGCCGCTGGCAAATACGCCGAAATCTACCCACACTGCCAGCACAAAGGAAGTCAGGATGGCTGCAATGGAAATGGTAGAGGACAGCTTGGGCCATTTTTTGGTGATAAAGCCAATAATCAGGAAGGACAGCAGCGGTAAGGCCGGAATCAGCCACGCCCACTGAAAACTTGCTTCCATGCGAATCAACACCTACCTTCTTCCTCAACTCTCTACCATTTAAGCCAGTCAAGCTCGTCCACGTTAGCGGACAGGCGGCTGCGGTAAATCGAAATAACCAGCGCAAGACCCACAGCTACTTCAGCTGCCGCCACAACGATGACGAAGATAGCTGATACATGACCGTTTAACAGGAGATGCTTGGTTCCTTCAACCGGATTGTTCCAGAGGAAACGGTTAAAAGCAATCAGGTTGATATTAACCGCATTCAGCATCAGTTCCAACGACATCAGGACAGCAATGGCGTTTTTCTTGGAAAACACGCCATAAAGGCCGAAACAGAAAAGCATTGCGCCAACCAGAAGGTAGTGGGGTAAACCGACAGTCAAACTGAAGTTCATTTGCTATCATTCACTCCCTTCGCCAGGATGATTGCCCCTACCATCGCTACCAAAAGCAGGACAGCGGCCACCTCGAAGGGTACCACATATTTGGTCAGCATCAGCCAGGAAATATCCCCTGTAGTGGTGCCCGTGGCTGAAAGATCAACCGTTTTGCGCCAGGGTTCGGTGGTAAACACCACCAGTCCAAGCGTCGCAAATGTCAGGAGGGAAACTATTGCTCCCGCCAAAGCATTGCGGCTGTCAAGGTTGCTGTTTTGGGCATTGCCTGACCGCAGGGTTAACATGACGCCAAAAACGATCATAATGGCCACTGCGCCGCCATAAACCAGGAGTTGGACCGCAGCCAAAAAGTCCGCATTCATCAGTACATATAAGGCTGCAACCCCTACAAATGTCAGGGCCAGAAACAAAGCGCTGTGGACGATGTTTTTGGAGCTTACAACCAGGTAGGCAGAAAACACAGTCAATAGAGCAAAGACCAGGAAGATCAGACCGCTTGCGATATCACCCATTGTCTTTCCCCTCCTCCTGCTTGGACGCGTCCGCCTTGTATTTCTTCATCATGTCCCACAGCAGCTCGTCTTTGACATACACGGCATTTTCAAACTCTGTCGTAGTATGCAGAGCCTTGCTGGGACAAGCTTCTGTACAGAGACCGCAGAACAGGCAGCGGCCTGTGTCCATGGTGTACCCTGTCAAAACCCGCTTGTTGTTTTCATCCTTGCCGGAGGTGATCGTAATCACGTTATTCGGGCAAGTATTGGCGCAAATGCCGCAGGCGGTGCATTTGGGCACATCCAGGTACATGGAACTGCGGGTCCTGGGCGGCAAGACCGGCTTTTGCTCCGGGTAGAACTCGGTAACCTTTCTGTTAAACAAGTGCTTGCCTGTAATTCCCAGACCTTTGATTAAACCTTTTCCGAACACTGCTTACCCTCCAATCCCTGGGAAGATGAGCTGGTAGACGTAAATGCCCACACCCGTCAAAACTATGTTTGCCAGGGACAGGGGCAGGAGCACCTTCCAGCCAAAATGCATCAACTGGTCTACCCTGAAACGGGGGAAGGTCCAGCGGAACCACATTATCAGGAACACCATGAACAAGACTTTGATGGCAAACCACAACCAGCCAGGGAGGAACGGGCCCTGCCAGCCGCCCAGGAAGACGGTAGCTGCAACCGCCGAAATCAAGAACAGGTTTGCATACTCAGCCAGGTAAAATAAGCCAAAGCGCAGGCCCGAGTACTCGGTGAAATAACCGCAACCGAACTCGGACTCAGCTTCAATCAGGTCGAAAGGAGCCCGGTTAATCTCCGCCATGGCCGCGATGACATATACCACAAACCCGATGGGCTGCAGCAAAACAAACCAGACATGCTGCTGGGCCTCCACGATTGCGGAGGTCTTGAAAGTCTGGGTGATCATCACCACACCCAAGAGTGAGAAAACCAAAGGGATTTCATAACTGATCATCTGGGCCACTGAGCGCATGCCGCCAAGCAGTGAATACTTGTTGTTCGAAGCCCAGCCGGCAGTCACTACCGGCAGGACGGACAGGGCAGAGATGGCCAGGATATAGAAAATACCCAGATCCAAATCCACCGGAACCATGCCCCGGCCAAAAGGCAGCACCGCAAAAACCATGATAGTTATGCCCAGGAAAAACATTGGCGCCAGGGCCCAGGGCCACTTGTCCACGTTGTCCGGACGGAAATCTTCTTTACCCATGAGCTTGATCATGTCGCCTATGATCTGGCCCCAGCCCCGGGGTCCAAGCCTGTTAGGGCCTACCCGCAGCTGCATCCAGGCACAAACTTTGCGTTCGAGCATAACAAAGACCATAACTGCCAAAACCAGCACCACGTAGATCATGATAAATTTGACAATGTCCATGACCACGTCGGCAGCATAGGTGTTGGCGCCAAACAGCCCCCGTATCCAATTCGCTATTAATAAAAATATGTCGCTTCCAAATTGTGGCATGTTCTTCTCCCCTATCAGCCCGTATTTTGCTTACCGGTCACATTCCGGGAGCACTATGTCGAGACTGGCCAGGATCGCAATCAAGTCTGCGAACTTCCAGCCAGGGACCACGTGGTGAAGCATTTGGATATTGATGAAGGAGCCTCCCCGCAGCCTCAGCCGGTAAGGTTTCGTACTGCCGTCGCTAACCACATAGTAAGCAATTTCACCGCGCACACCCTCAACCCGGTGGAAGATTTCACCGACGGGGGGTTTGACCACCTTGGCAACTTTGGCAAAGGTAGGCCCTTCCGGAATATCCCTCATTGCCTGCCTGATGATCTTGCCGCTCTCCTCCATCTCCCGCAGGCGCACCACGAACCGGTCAAAGCAGTCCCCGTTTTCACCAGTCGGCACTTCAAAGTCAAAACGGTCATAGATGCCGTATGGGGCGTTTTTCCGCACATCCCATTTCACACCTGAAGCCCTGAGCACCGGACCGGTAATACTGAGTCCCTCAGCCAGTTCCTTGGAAAGAACCCCGACTCCTTTGGTACGGGCCTGAAAAATCTCATTGCCGGTGATGATTCCGTTGAATTCGTCGATCATGCCCGGCAGATCGTCGACAAATTTCTTCAGGGCAGGCCAGAACTCTTCCGGCGGTTCGATGATGCCGCCGATGCGCGGCAGGTTGACCGTAAGGCGGCCGCCAATGGTCATTTCAAACATGTCCAAAATCCGTTCCCGGTCAGCCATGGCATACAGGAACGGGGTCATTCCGCCTAAGTCAGAACTGTTGGTGCCTGCCGCAATCAAGTGGCTGGCAATCCGCTGCAGTTCAAAGAAAATGACACGCAGGTACTCAGCCCGTTCGGGGATTTCCACACCCATAAGCTTTTCCACAGTCTGGACATAACCGATGTTGGCAGCAATCGCAGCCAGGTAATCCAAACGGTCGGTATATGGGATGAATTGTGGATATGTACGTGATTCAGCCAGTTTTTCCATCCCCCGGTGCAGGTAACCGACCTTGGATTCAACCTTGGTCACTACCTCCCCGTCCAGGTTGGCCAGCATACGAAAGACCCCGTGGGTACTGGGGTGCTGGGGTCCTATGTTTATTTGTATTTCGTCTGTTCTCAGCATCGCGGACCTCCTACTCCCCGGGTTGCATAATCCGGAGACGTTTGCGCTCTTCCACGCTTGGGGTTACATAATCTTTTCTTAAGGGATGGCCCTCGAAGTCGTCCCATAGCAAAATCCGTCTCAAATCTGGATGCCCGTTAAATTTTACACCCATGAGGTCGAAGCATTCCCGCTCCATAAAATCTGCTCCGGGCCAAATTCTTACCGCAGTATCAATTACAGGATTATTCCTGTCTACCACAGCTTTGATTCTGATCATTTGCGGTCCTCGCAGGCTGGTCAGGTGATAGACCACCTCAATTTCATTGCGGTCCGGGTAGTCAACAGCTGTAAGGTCGTGCAGGAACTCGCACGGGGTCCCGGAGAAATTTCTGGCGGCCTGCAAAGCCTCAGTGGTTCTGGCGCCTTTAATCTTCAACACCGGTGTTCCGAGGCTTGCCTCGAATTCACCGTCAAGCTTCTGGGCCAGCTCCTCTACTAGTTTCAGCAACACACTATTTTCCATGCTTTGCCAACCTCACCTTAGCAGGATTTTGCACTTTCTGCTTCAGCTGCAACAGCCCATAAAACAAAGATTCCGGACGCGGCGGGCAGCCGGGAATGTACACATCCACAGGTATAATCGAATCAACCCCGGGCAGCACCGCGTAGGAATCCACGAAAGGCCCGCCGGAGTTAGCGCAGCTGCCCATGGAGATAACCCACTTAGGTTCAGCCATTTGGTCATAAATCTTCTTCACCGCGGGAGCCATCTTACGGGTTACCGTACCGGCTACAATCATCAGGTCCGCCTGGCGCGGTGTGGGACGGAACACCTCATAACCAAACCTGGATATGTCAAAACGAGGTCCGCCCGCAGCCATCATTTCAATGGCACAGCAGGCCAAGCCGAAACTTACCGGCCAAAAAGACCAACCCCTGCCCCAATTGAGCACATCATCCAGCTTAGCTAAAATAATGTTCTTTTTGACCATCTCATCCGCTTCGTGCTGCTTCTCGTTATCTACTTCCACTCTAAAGCACCTTCCTTCCAAGCGTACCAGAAGCCGACCAGTAAAATCGCAATAAAGATAAACATCTCAATAAAGGCAAAGGTTCCTAGTTTGCGGAATTGTACGGCCCACGGGTACAGAAAAACTGTTTCAACGTCGAAGGCTACAAAAACCAAAGCATAGAGGAAGTAGTTGGTTTTAAATTGGACCCATGTTTCCCCTCTGGTTTCCATACCGCATTCGTAAACTGTACCTTTTTCTTTGCTGTATTTGCGGGGAGCCAGCAGCTTTGGTACGGTGACCAGTATTACCGGCAGAGCGATGGCAAAAATAAGTAAAATACCAATAGCTCCGAAATTATTTAGCAAGGATAACCCCTCCTTTCTCCCAAAATATTACCTAAAAAATGTGAACAGAATGACACCTATTTTATTGTGCCATACCAGTCCAGTCGCGTCAAGAAAATTGAAAACCCCCAATGGGAATAAGAAAGGGTTAAACGGTAGGTTTTTCCGCCCCAGCCGTCCTGACCGGAGCAAAGGAAGTTCTGTGGGCCGCACACGGTCCGTAAAGCCCCAGGGCCCGGGCATGTTCAGCGGTGGGATACCCTTTGTTTGCGGCAAAATTGTAATAGGGGTAGTCCAGGTGTAATCTATTCATCAGGTTATCCCTGTATACCTTGGCCAGGATTGAGGCGGCGGCAATGGAAGCGCTCAGGGCGTCACCGTTAATCACCGCTTTATAGGGTATATTTACATTGCTCAATTTTACAGCGTCTACCAACAGGTAACCGGGTTTCACTCCCAGCCCTTCCACCGCCCTGGCCATGGCCAGTTTTGTGGCTACCAGGATGTTTAGTTCATCTATTTCTTTGACGCTGGCAACTCCTATGGACCAGGCAAATGACTTCTGCCTGATTTCCCGCGCCAGTTCCGTCCTTCTCGCCTCAGGTACCAGTTTGGAATCGTTTAGGCCTGGCAGCTTCAGCTTACCGGGCAAAATTACCGCACCGGCAACCACCGGGCCGGCCAAAGGACCCCTCCCGGCTTCATCTATTCCGGCAAGATTAGTGTACCCCTGCTGCCATAATTCTTCCTCAAAGCAAAAAAGTTTTTCCAAACGGGCATCTTCAGCCGCTCTGCGGTCTGACTGCCTCAGGTACACAGCAATCAGTGAACGCACGCCCTGGCGCTGATCCCCCTTGCAGAGCTCAACAAACCCCTCGTCTGCATTTCCCCCGGCAAGGAAATCACGCACCTGGGCCACCGTCAAACTTTCCGGCAGCATACTTTTCAGCCCCCCTGAATCCAAAATCCAGAAAGGGAATTCGACATAAAACCCCCTCTTCCTCTTTCTAACAAAAATGTTTTATTTTTTTAGAAATTAAAAAGCCACTCCTCTCCAGAGTGGCTTTCTTACTACCCCATAAAATCCTGGGGTATTTCAGTCAATTTGGGAGTGTCAAGGGGACTGTCCCCGTGACATTTTTCTAACAAAAATGTTTTATCTTACGGGTGATCAAGGGTGATCCGGCCCAGCAAACCTTCCCGGTATTCCCTGAGTACCAGTACAGCGGCTTTGCTCAAATCCACTTCACCGCCGTGGACCAATAAGCCCCGTCGCCGCCCGACCAGCGCCAAAGTCTCTGTCCCCTCGCCCGGTAGGGAATCCAGCTTATACCTCTGCTGCAGAGCCTCAGGTTTTAATGCAGTCACCAATTCCAGCAGTTTGGCGGCCAAATCCTCGATATTAACCACCAAATCACTGATGGCCCCGGTAAGAGCAAGTTTCACTCCTACTTCGGGATCTTCAAACTTAGGCCAGAGAATGCCCGGGGTATCCAGCAGTTCGAAATCAGGGTTGACTTTGACCCACTGCGGCCCCCTGGTCACCCCGGGTTTGTCACCCGTTTTGGCCCGGTTCCCTCCCGTCAGACGGTTAATGAACGAAGACTTGCCCACGTTGGGAATCCCGACAATCATTGCCCTGACAGCCCGGGGCCTGATTCCTTTGGCGGCCCTGGCAGCCATCACAGGCGCGGCCAGTTCCCTTGCGGCCTTGGGCACCTGGTTCATGCCCTGGCCCTGGACAGAGTTGATTGCCAGGGCGCGTGTACCCCCTGTTCCCAGCTTGGCTGCCCACTCCCGGGTGGCCTGCTCGTCAGCCAAATCAGCCTTGTTCAGGACTATCAGGCGCGGCTTGCTGCCCAAAATCTCATTAATCATGGGATTGCGGCTGCTGGCAGGTATCCTGGCGTCAAGCAGCTCTACCACCACATCCACCAGTTTCAGACTTTCCGCCACCTGCCGCCGCGCCTTGGCCATATGGCCGGGAAACCATTGAATCGACATTCAAACACCCCGAAATCACTGGATAAGTTGCCTTCTGCTGCCGGGCCAGTAGATGTAGAAGGCTTTGCCCAGCAAATATTGTTTGGGCAGCAGGCCCCAGTCCCTGCTGTCCTTGCTCTTATTGCGGTTATCACCCAGCACCAGGATTTGCCCCTGGGGAATCACTTGAGCCGGAAAAGGCGGAAACAGCCCTTCTTTTAAATAGGGCTCATTCATCGGTTGGCCGTTGATCAGGACCTTGCTGTCCTTAATTTCCACCTTTTCACCCTCCAGCCCTATCACTCGCTTGATGAACACCCTGTCAGGGTCCTTGGGATATTGAAATACCACAACATCGCCGCGATTGGGGGCCCAAAGCCTGTAGGAAAACTTATTAACCAGAACCCGGTCGCCTGGAATCAGGGTGGGTTCCATCGAGTTGGAGGGAATTTCATAAGGTTTTACCAAGGCAAACCGGGCAAATAAGACCAATGCCACCAGGCCCCCGGCAATCCAGGCAGCAGTCACCAACCGGCGTCTCTTCTTGTTTCCGTTCACTTTAACCTCTCCTTTAACCGAAAAAGCGGCTTATGCAAAGCCAGTCTTTTCATATTATTGGACGGTAAAGCGAAAAGAATGCCTTAAAATTTAAGGACCGGTAGTTCCTACCGGTCCGAAAACAACTATCTTTTCTCGCGAATCCGGGCAGCTTTGCCTGACAGTTCACGCAGGTAGTAAAGCTTGGCCCGCCGTACCACGCCGCGGCGGACAATTTCAATCTTGTCCACCCTGGGGGAGTGCAGGGGAAAAGTGCGTTCAACCCCGACACCGTAAGTTACCCGGCGAACAGTAAAGTTTTCCTTCAGGCCGCCGCCTTTGCGCTTGATGACCACACCTTCAAAAACCTGAATCCGTTCCCGGTTTCCTTCAACAACCTTCACGTGTACTCTCACGGTGTCGCCTGGTTGGAAGTTGGGGATATCCTTTTTCAGCTGTTCATCCTCAATCATCTTAATCAAATCCATTAATATTCCCTCCTTCCCGCCTAGACGTTCATACACTGCAAACAGCCAGAGGACCGTCCGTGATCGCACTTCAAATATTTTAGCACAATAAGTTAAAAAACACAATATTTTTGCCAACACACTCCGCTTAACTTAAGTGCGGTACCACTCTTCCCCGAGCAGGCGGTCCAGAATAATGGCCACAGCGCTGCGAACAGAAAGGTGGTTGTATTCCCCCTGGCCGTAAACCGGCTCCAGGATGTAGTCTGCCTGCTCCATCACTTCCTTAATAATGCCCCAGCCAGTGCCAAACAGCACAAAGAAAGGCCTTGTTTCACTGGAGATTCTTTGCCGCAGTTCGAGGTAGCTGACAGTATTTGGATAGGTACGGGCATCGGTAGTGACTAAAACCGGTTTTGTTCCCCACTCCTGCTCAATCTCGTTCAGGGCTTCTGCCAACTCCGGAACCAGGCTCAGCACCCGGAAAGCCTGTTGGCGGTCGGGGTTGTATTCCGCCCCAAATCCTCCGGTCCAATATCCCAGAATGCGCCGGGCCAACTCCTGCTGGACCTCTACAGGATGAATGACATAATAGCGCGCTACACCGTAAGTCGATGCGCTGCGGGCGATGTCATGCAGGTCCAGGTTAGTAATTGAAGTGGTGATTACATCCATGTTTTTGTTATAAACGGGAGCATGCACCAGACCTATATAGACATTTCTTTTACTCAAGCTCTAGCCTCCTGCTTCGCTTTGATCTGGGCAAAGGTTCAAAACTCAGCCAGCGGACACTCAGCTGCCGGATTCGTTCATCCTCTGCCATCAGCTCCCGCAGCAGGGGGAAGTCGGCCGCTGCCAGGCGCTCGGGCCGGAAAATTTCCGGCCTTTTAAGCAGCGTCCTGCGCAGAGCGGCTTGCCGGCTCCAGGCAGCTACCCGGGCATGGTCACCCGAGAGCAAAACCGCCGGAACCTCCATGCCTTCAAACTCAGGCGGCCGGGTGTACTGAGGATATTCCAGAAATCCCGCCGCAAAGGAATCGTCCTCGCTGGACTCCGCTTCGCCCAACACCCCCGGCAGCAGGCGCACTGTGGAGTCAATCACCACCATGGCTGCCAATTCACCACCGGTAAGGACGTAATCTCCAATGGAGATTTCCATGTCGGCCAAGGTCCGGATGCGCTCATCAAAACCTTCGTAATGGCCGCAAATGAAAACAAGTTCTTCTTCCCGGGCCAGCTCCTGGGCAGTTTCCTGGCTGAACACAGCGCCTTGGGGTGACATCAGGACTATCTTGGGCTGGGCTTTGAGAGAAAGATTCCTGACAGCCGCGAAAATGGGTTCGGGCTTGAGCACCATCCCCGCTCCCCCGCCATAGGGATAATCATCCACATTCTTGTGCTTGCTGGCTGTGTAGTCGCGAAAATTGACCAGGTCAATTTCGATCAGTCCCTTTTCCCTGGCCTTTTTAATGATGCTCTCATTTAATGGGCTAAACATCTCCGGAAAAATCGACAGGATATGTATGCGCATCATAGTCTCCATTTGGGGTCAGAATTCAGACTTGCATGCCGCTTCACGGCACCACTGATGAATGAAACAGACCTGTAAGCTTAAGGGTGAATTTTCTTTCTGCGCAGAGAAGCATTACGGAGGAGCCGTTAGCATACTCGGTGAGCGCCCTTCCGATTACCCCACAAAATACTGGTGAATACATGCCGCCCAGCGGCATCCAATTCCGACTCCTGACTCCTGGTTCATTCCAACAGCCCCGGCATCGGCTCTACCAGCATCTCCCGGTTGCCTGTGTCCACTTTCTTGACCACACTTTTCAAGGCTGGAATCAAAAATTCCCGGCCTTCAGGGCTCTTGACCACATAGACATCATTGGCCCCGGTCTGAAGCACGTCTGTCAGCACTCCCAGGGGAGTGCCGTCAACTTTGAAAACTTTAAGCCCAATCAGCTGAAAAATATAGTAACGACCTCCGGGCAATGGCAGAAGGTCTTTATGCTCAATTTCAACGGTCCAGTCTTTGACCGCTTCCGCTTCGCTGGCGCCGGTGATTTCCTGCAAGCCCAACACCACCACATTCTTGTGGGGCCGGGCCGAGATGATGTGCACGGGACGGACGACTTCCCCTTTGCGGAGAAAAACCTCGTGCAGGAGGCTGAATCTTTCTGGACTATCGCTCCAGGGCAAGACTCTGACCTCTCCTTTGATACCATGGGCAGCAACAATTTTGCCAATTTCTACACGATCACTCATGCCGGATTTCCACCACCTGGCCGTCCCTTACCACAATCTTTGCCGACCTGACTATATTCCAATTGTCCCCAACCCCGATTTCCATCATACCTTCCACATTGCCCTGCAAAACCTCATCCCCAGGCTGCAGGCGGGCAACAACCTTAAGCTGATCTACCAGCTGCTGCCAGTTCGCTAACTTTTGCTGCCTTTCCGCCTCTACCTGCTTCTGCACCTGGGTCAGCTGGCCCTGGCGCTCAGCTTCCATCAGAGTACGGCGGGACGTAAAATCGAGCTGCTGCAGCTCCAATTCCAGCTTCCTGATTTTGTCCTGCAGCTCATAGCTCAGTTTCAGCTTAAACTGTTCCGTTATAATCACAATCACCGGGATTTCCGTCTTAATCGTTATCTTCTCCACCCCAACCCCTCCGAAACAGAAGTCCGAGATCAGAGGTCCGAGGTCAGAGACCGGGGACCAGACTCTTGCTACTGCTTAATTTTTTCATGGGGTCCCCGCACGTAGGCAGGACCCGTGTCAAGGGGACTGTCCCTTTGACACTCCATGACCCCGGATAAGCGTTTTTCATCCCCACTCAATCGCCAAAGTGCTGGGGTGAAAAAAGGGCTGAGGCTCAGCCCTTTTACTGATCGATATCCACATTCACCCTGCGGCCGTCTTTAACTGCGGCAGCCTTGACCACAGTCCTGATGGCCTTGGCAATTTTGCCCTGCTTGCCGATAACTTTACCCATATCCTCGGGCGCCACACGCAAAAAAATATCCACGGAGCGCTCATCATCTTTCTGGGTAACTTGGACCTGGTCCGGATTATCCACTAAGGCTTTGGCGAGAATTTCTACAAGGTCCCTCATTCAATCACCCCCAGGTGTCCAAGGGATTATTTGGCCTCGTTGAGTTTAGCCAGAATACCGGCTTTGTTGAAAATGGAACGGACGGTTTCGGAAGTTTGAGCGCCTTCTTTCAACCATTTCAAAGCCTTTTCTTCGTCAAGCTTTAATTCGGCCGGCTCCTTGGTCGGGTCATAATATCCAATTTCTTCGATAAAACGACCATCCCGCGGCGAACGGCTGTCAGCCACCACCAAGCGATAGAACGGGGCTTTTTTGGCGCCCATCCGGCGCATACGGATTTTGGTTGCCATATATGTCACCTCCTTAACAGAATTCCTCTATGAAATCGGTCTGCCCAAAACTAGAAGGGCAAACGGAATCCGCCTTTTTTCTTCCCTTTTTTCATCATATTCGCACCGCTAAACTGCTTCATCATTTTCTTTGTGTCTTCAAATTGTTTCAGGAGCCTGCCGACTTCAGGAATACTGGCGCCGCTTCCCCGCGCGATGCGCTTCTTGCGGCTGTCCTTGATGATTGCGGGGTTCCGCCTCTCCTCCGGGGTCATGGCCTTGATAATAGCTTCCACCCTGCCCATCTGTTTGTCATCAATTTGCAGGCTTTTCAGCTGCTTGTTGTTGCCAAGGCCAGGTATCATCTCCAGTAATGAGCTTAAAGGCCCCATAGACTTAAGCTGCTGCATCTGGTCCAGAAAATCCTCCAGGGTCAGCTCCTGCTTGCGGATTTTCCGCTCCATCTCCTTCGTCTTTTCGGCGTCGAAGGCCTCCTGGGCCTTTTCTATCAGGCTCAGCACATCACCCATGCCCAGAATCCGGGAAGCCAGGCGGTCTGGATGGAAAGGCTCGATTGCATCCAGTTTCTCGCCCGTACCGGCGAACTTGATCGGACACCCCGTAACCGCCTTGACGGAAATCGCCGCCCCGCCCCGGGTATCGCCGTCCAGTTTGGTCAAAATCACCCCGTCCAGCCCCAGTTCCCGGTTAAAGGATTCGGCCACATTCACCGCATCCTGGCCCGTCATGGCGTCAACGACCAACAGGATTTCATGCGGCCTTACCCGTTCCTTGATTTCCCGCAGTTCCCCCATCAGCTCTTCGTTGATATGCAGGCGTCCCGCAGTATCGATGATGACCAGGTCATTGCCGTGGGAAAGGGCATGGGTTAAAGCGGCATTGGCGATATCCACCGGACTCTCTTGGCTGCCCATTTCAAACACGGGGATTTTTAGCTGCTCGCCCAGCACCTGCAGTTGCTTAATAGCAGCAGGGCGGTAAATATCACAGGCAACCAGCAAAGGCCGCTTGCCCTGTTTGCGCAGCAGATTTGCCAGCTTTCCGGCATGGGTAGTCTTACCTGCACCCTGCAGCCCAACCAAAAGCACCACCGTTGGCGGTTTTGAGGCAATTTGTATCTTGCTTTGGGTGCCTCCCAGGAGTGCGACCATTTCTTCATGCACTATCTTTATCACTTGTTGTCCCGGGGTCAGGCTGTGAAAAATTTCCTCTCCAACGGCCCGTTCCTTGACCCGGCTGACAAAATCCTTAACCACCTTAATATTTACATCGGCCTGGAGCAGAGCCATTCGAACTTCCCGCATGGCCTCACTGACGTCGGCCTCGGACAGTTTGCCTTTGCCGCGCAATTTTTTGAACGTGGCCTGCAGTTTTTCTGCCAAACCTTCGAACATTGCCATCCAGCGTCCCTCATTTCTTCCCTTGCCTATTCTTTAGTCAGCAATTCATCCACCAGAGCAACGGCCGATTTCACCCGGGAGTCGGGCCGGGGTATCAGACCCAAGAGATTTTTGACCTCTGCAAGCTTTTTCTGCTGGTCCAAATGCCTCTCTACCAGATGCAGCTTGCTTTCATACTCCAACAAAATCTGCTCCGAGCGCTTTAGCAGGTCATAGACTGCCTGGCGGCTGGTCCCACCCTCCTCGGCAATCTCCCCCAGGGATAAATCCTGTTGGTAATAGAAGTCCAGGCTGTCCCTTTGTTTGGGAGTTAACAGAGGACTATAAAAATCATAAAGCAGAGCCATCCTGGCAAATTTGTCCACTCGAGCACCTCCAGATCGAGGTACGAAGTCCGATGTCCGAACCTGTTGGGACTTTAAGCTTAGGTTTGAAGACTGTAAAGGAAAAATGCTTTACAGAATGATTTTACTGAAAAAATGTATAAAAGTCAAGTTTAGCTGCCGCGGGTATATGCGAAAAAAGACGGAGGCGTACCGCATCACCGTCTTCACCAATTCTTCAACAGAATATACTTATGCGTACCAAGAACTGGTATACTATAGGCAAGGTGGTGTTGAGCCTATGTCCATTGTTCGCCAACAGATGCTTGGCCTAGTTAAGCGAAGGGTTAAACCCGGTACGGGATCTTTGCATCTTGATTGGAGGAGACTGCAGATGAGAAAACATTCATTACAGGAGTGGACCTTATTAGTCGATAAACTGCGTCCTCTTTATTACGCAGTTGCCGGCGGCTTAGCAGTAGGTGTGTATTCACCGGAAAGAGCCACTCAAGATTTGGACCTCGTAATCATCACCCGTTCCCTCGTGGAGAAGCGTTTGCTCGAATTAGGTTATACCAAAGTCGGCGAACTGAGTATTGGTGGTTCCACTTGGAGACTCCCTGACGGGCGGGAAATCGACGTGATAGATATCTCTGACAAAGCATGGGCAGAGGAAGCATTACAGGAAGCCTCCAAAACGATTTTTCATGATTTCCCTATTTTACCCTTGCCTTATCTCATTCTGATGAAGCTGGAATCCTCCAGAATGCAAGACATCGCTGATATAGGCAGAATGCTCAAATATGCTGACCGCTCACAGCGACAGCGTATCCGCTCAATTGTGGCATCTTACCGACCTCAAGATCTCGAGGATTATGAGCAAATCCTGTTGCTCGGAGATTTGGAATCGTAAAAAACCGTCTCGCCTCGCGAGACGGTTTTTCTAACCAGAGGCAATAGGTTCACGTACTGTTATGGACTTCCATCTTCATTCCCGGTATTATGGCCGGGTCAGATTCCCTGCTCCTCGAGCAAAATATCGGCGAGGACCGTTAGGTCTGCATGCAGTTGCAGAATACTTGCCGGAACTTCCGTAGTGACAGGGCCAAAGAGGGTTTTGGTCAAGATCTCCTTTTTGTTTTCGCCGCTGACCAGAAGCAGAATCTTTCGTGCCTGCATGATGCTGCCGATCCCCATGGTGATAGCCTGGCTTGGGACAGAGGCAATGTCCGGGAAAAAATGGGCGTTCGCCTTAATGGTCTCTGGAGTTAGGTCCACCACATGGGTGCGGATTTCCAGATTATGCGATGGCTCATTGAACCCGATGTGGCCGTTTAAGCCCAGGCCAAGAACCTGAACATCGATGCCTCCCGCTTGCTCCAAGGCTGCATCATATCTACTGCATTCCGCCTCCATGTCAGCCGCATCGCCGCGTTGAATATGGGCTGAACCGGCAGGCAGATCGACTTTACCCCAAAAATGTTCCCGCATAAAGGACGCATAGCTTTGGGGGTGCCCGGGGGCAAGTCCCACGTACTCATCGAGATTGAATGTTTGCGCCTTGGTAAAGCTCACAAGTCCTTCTTGGGTCAGACGAGCCAGGTGGTGATACATGCCGATTGGAGTGCTTCCGGTTGGCAGGCCCAACACCAATTCCGGCTGCAGCAGGATTTCGCGGGCAACCCAGCGGGCAGCCATCTGTCCAAGCTGTTGGGGATCCGTTGCGAAAAGGTACTCCATGCTTTAATCTCCTTTCTATGGTTAAGAGGCTGCGGCTAGACTTGACGTTTTTGCACGGCCTCCGTTCAGCAATTATTTCAACACTCTCCTAGAATTCCCTTTCAGTGAGGTTTTTCTTTAACTGTAGAGAAAATTCGCCAAACGTTTTAGCCATTTCAGCCGCTTCTCAGAATACGGATACCACTGCAGCTCGGTCTTAACAGGATAGTACCCCTCATTAAGATGGCGAACATGGCAGAATTCGCGCAAGCCCAAAGCCGCGTGGGTGCGGCCAATCCCGCTCTCCTTAAACCCGCCCCACGGAGTTGCAGCCAGACCATAGGTGTAGATGACATCATTGATCCACACCGTGCCCGCTTCCAGGCGCCGGGCTGCAGTCCGGGCCTTGGAGCGGTCCCGCGACCAAACGCTGGCCGAAAGAGCGTAGCGGCTGGAATTGGCCAGTTTCACAGCTTCTTCTACGGAATCGACCAGCGTGATGGGCAGAACCGGCCCGAAGGTCTCTTCCTGCATGAGCTTCGCTTCAGGCGGCACATCCCTCAGAACGGTCGGCTGATAAAAATATCCCGGCAGGTCGCGGCGGGGAGCGCCGCCACAGAGGAGTTCCCCCCCAAGCCTGGATGCCTCCAGGACCTGTTCATGCACTTTCTCCAGTTGGGCCTCACCGATCATGGCGCCCACATCCACCTGCCTGACTGCCAGTTCCCCTGTGGCTAGGCGTTCTACGGGAATCCCCTGGCGCAATGCGCGTGTCTTGGCCACTACCAGTTCGATGAACTCAGAGGCTGCCGCGCGTTCCACATAACAGCGTTCAACCGAAGCACAGACTTGCCCGGCATTGGTGAATGCGCCCCAGACCGCGCCGTTGGCCGCCCTGTCCAGATCGGCGTCCTTAAACACCAGCATCGGGTCTTTCCCCCCCAATTCCAAAGTCACAGGCTTTAGGGTCCGGGCGGCCTCGGCCATGACGCGTTTGCCGGTGGCTACACTGCCAGTGAACAGTACCTTGTCGATATCTGCTGCTACCAGGGCTGCTCCGGTAGCTCCATCTCCCTGCAGCACCTGCAGGAGATCCGGGTCCAGTCCCGCCCGGCGGAAAACTTCAGCCAGACGCTCCCCAGTGAGAGGAGTGAGCTCTGAGGGCTTGAGCAGTACAGCGTTTCCAGCTACCAGGGCAGAGACAACGCTTGTAAACGGTATGCCAAAGGGGAAATTCCAGGGGGAAATAATCCCAACCACCCCGAGGGGAAGGTATTCAAGCACGCTCCGCTTATGGACAAACCAGCCGAGGCCGATCCGCTCCGGTCCCAGAACCCGGGCAGCGTGATGTTCCAGAAACTTGAGCATATCCAGACTGGGAAGCAGTTCCACCGTAAAGGCTTCCACAAAGGGTTTTCCCGCTTCCAGGCTGACGAGCCGGGCAACGTCATCCCTTTCAGCCTGCAGCGCCCGGCGGAGCTCAGGCAGGATCCGGAGCCGTTTCTCCAGCGGTACGCTCCCCCAGCGCCGCTGCGCTTCCCGGGCCCGGCTGACATAGTCGGGGACCTCTTCCGGCGCAGTGGTGCGTACTGATCCGATTAACTTCAAGGTAGCGGGCGAATTGCTTTTCAGCTCCATTGCTTTCACTTCCATCAATCAATTATGCCTATGGGTGGTTTCCTATTCCTGGGTCAACAGAGTTCAAGTCCGGCAAAATAGAGGCTGCACTGCCTGATTTCTTCAGGGGCCATCCATTCCCGCTGACGGTATGGAGTATTACGGCCCAGGTTGTCCGCTTTTGTCACCCACATGGGGTTATAAGGCAGCAAAGCTACTTCTCCCACTCCCGTCTCCCGTAGAAAAGCCGCAATCGCGCCCAAGTTTTCCGGGGTGGCCGTAAGGCCGGGAATCAGCGGCACCCGGGGAAGCACAGACACCCGGGCGGCCTCCACCAGGGCCCGGAAATTGTTAAGAATTATCTGGTTGTCTTTCCCGGTGTGGCGCCGGTGCAGCTCCGGGTCGAGGAACTTGATGTCAAAATAGATCAGGTCAAGATAGGGGAGAATCTTTTGGTCGAAGACCGGCTGGTGGTAATAGCCGCAGGTCTCCAGGGTGACGTGGATCCCCTGCGCTTTCAGGGCCGTAAGTAACGATTTCAGGTACTCGGGATGGAGAGTTGCTTCCCCGCCGGATAAAGTCACACCCCCGCCCGAGTTGCGGTAAAAAGATGCGTCTCGCAGCACTGCCTGCACCAGTTCTTCGACCGGATAATACTTGCCTATAGGCCGCAGGCCCTGGCCCGGGCAGTTTTCAACGCATGCCCCGCAAGCCTGGCAGCGCTCCCGGTCGATAGGCGAAGGGTGCCGCTGCAGATCCACTGCCCCCTTGGGGCAGACCTCTTGGCAGGCGCCGCAGGCCAGGCAGTCGCCGGGAGAAAACATGATTTCCGGGAGCGGGCTGATGGCCTCGGGATTCTGACACCACACACAGGCAAGCGGACAGCCCTTGAAAAACACCACACTCCGGATCCCTGGCCCGTCGTCCAGTGCATTCCGCTTGATGTCAACAATTAACGGTTGGCACACAGTAACTGCCGCTCCTCTCAATATACCGCCCGAAGGTCGCCGCTCAAAAACACGTATAGCACGAAGCCGGTGCTGCCGGCACCGGCTCAACGGCCTCCTAGACGAGGTTGTACTCGGTCCGCCGGATGATCTCCCTCTGCATGTCCTCGTTCAGTTCCACAAAGTAAGCATTATAACCTGAGATGCGGACCAGGAGCCAGCGGTAGTTTTCCGGGTGGGCCATGGCGTCTTTGAGCATCTCCGTGGTCACGATATTGAACTGTATCTGCATGCCGCCCAGCTCGAAATAGGTCTTGGTATAAGCCGTTACCCGCTCCACAAATTCGCTGTGCGTATCCCGGGGCCCCGGAGTCACTTTAACGTTAAAAGCGATGTTGTTGGGCATTTTCAGCGGATTGAGGCCTGCGATGGTGTGAATATTGGCCAAAAGCTCATCGCCAACCCCGGGGGAAGGTGTAATCCCCGGCGTGAATGGCTGCCCTTTTTTCCTGCCGCTGGGTATGGCCCCGGACAAGGTGCCAAAAGCTACATGGTTGGACATGCTCCAAAATCCGCTGGTGTACTTGCCGCCGCGGTAATTGTCGTGGCGCTGGTACTCTGCATAGATAAAGTCAATCAGTTCCTGGGCCAGTTTCCCGGGCTCCTCAGCCTCGCTGCCGAACTTGGGCACCTTGGTCAGAATCCGGGCGTGGAGAATTTCATAACCCTGAAAATCCCTGGCCAGGGCCTGCAAAAGGGTCTGCCATGCTACTGTTTTTTCCTCGTAAACCAGCTGTTTGATCGCTATCAGGCTGTCGATGACATCGGTAATGGACACCAGGGCAGCTCCCGAAGTGTTGTAACGCGCTCCTCCTGCGATGACGTCCCGGCCCCGCTCCATAGGGCCCTCAAAAAAGGATGACAGCAGTGGCGTAGGATGAAGGTACTGGTGCGAAGTTCCCAGCAGGTTGTTGTACTCGACAGCCTGGTCGATGAGCCAGCTCAGCTGCTGTTTATAGGCTGCTTTAAAATCGTCAAAGGTCGGAAAGCTCTCCGGGTCTGCCGGGTCGCCGGTCCTGGGACCGATCTGCTCCCCCATTAGAGGGTGGACACCATTATAGAGGGCCATCTCCAGCGGGGCTACCGTGTTGAGGAGCATGCTGTTGGTGTGGCCAAAATGCCGTCCGGCGCTCGTGGGTTCCACACAACCCGTGGCGGCCCAGTCCCGGGCGTCTGCCAGGCTGAACCCCTGGTTTACCAGGGCCGGAATCACCGCTGCGTCGTTGTGCAAAGACGGGGTCGCTGCGGTTACGGTATTCACTTCAATCAGCCGTTTCAGGTACTCAGCGGAGGTTACCCCGGGGTAATAGCGGGCATTTACATTGGGGTCCCGCAGGGCCAACATCTCTGTGACCTTGAGAAAGACATAGGTCATGTCGCAGACCACGCTTTCCCCCTGCCGTCCACTCCGCCCAGGGTGAGCGCCTGGTCGGAAGAACTGCCGCCAAAGAGCCGGTTGCCGATATCGGGAGATGCCGGCAGGTGGTCGGCGCATTTCAGAAAAAAGCTGCCCACCAGTTCTATAGATTGCCGGATAACCTCTTCCTTTTCCGCTTCGCTGTTGGCTTTGGCCATATCTTGCAGAAAATAAGGCTGCAGCCACTGGTCCAGACGCCCCAAAGACAGCCCGGCGTTCATGTTTTCCATGTGCAGCGCCACCCAGGAGAGCCAGATTGAATTTACGGCTTCCCGCAAGGTACGGGCCGGATAAGCAGGCACCCGGGCCAACGCAGCCGCCATTTCCTCCAGTTCCCGCTTGCGCCGGGCCTCTCCCGGATTGGCGTCAGACAAGGCCGCGGCCATCTGGCCAGCCTTTTCCTTCAGGTTCGCGGCGTAGGCCAAGACACCCTGCTGAGCGATCTGCATGGCCCGGTAGAAGTTGCGCTTCTCTTCCGTTTTAGCCTGTTTTTCCTTTTCCCCGGCCTCCGAGATGATATCCCGCAGGCCGCGGCTGAGGATCATGGGGAAATTGGGGATGGTGTGGGATACGGCATGGGGTTTCCAGGAGAAGTAGAGCACCCAGCGGTCGTCCAGCTGCTGGCAGCGGGGATTGCCGTACTTCTTGCGGGTATACTCCATCACGTTGCGCCCGGTCCAGAAGGGAAACACTTCATAGTTTAGTATGTCAATATCCTCTGCCGCAATGCGGTAAGGGTTTAACGGGCGCTCGTCGATGTTCAGCAGCTCCGGCCAGAGCAGTCCGGCGCCAAATTCCGGAAAGAGCAGCACGCCGACTTCCTTGCTGGTGCTGGTGCCTGCAAGGAGGTCCGAGTCCCGGATCACCGGCTGGCGGTGGGAAAGGATGTAATGCAAAGCCTCAGCCTGGCGGATTTCCGGATCCCGCTCCCGGCCGTCCGCATCACGCTCAAAGCCATGTTTGAGGAAGTATTCTGTGAGGAGTCGCGGCCTTTCCGTGCAGATTTCCCCTGGGTTGACATAAAGTCTCTCCCGCACTGACTTCAGGCGGGGGAAATCTTCCAGGCTGTACCGGCTCAAAAAGGGTTCGGTCAAAACCTGCACCTGGTCATGAGGCCGGGACTCCAGGCTGGCCCGGTGGGAAAGGGGATGGGCTGAGCGGGCTTCCGGGTTGTACCTGATAGTTAGATTGGGGTTAGTTTTATTTTGGGCCAGTAGCTTGCGTTTTTTCTTACCTGCCGACATCTCTTTGGAGAAATGGCCGAACTTGGCCAGGTACATCACATTTCCCTCGATGGACAGCTCATTCTCCAGCATCATGATCAGCGGATCGCCTGGCCGGGTCGGAGAAAAAAGTTTACGCATCCCCTGGGGACTTTTAAAGGTAAAAGTCAGGTCCGGATTCGCCAGCATACCCCGGCCAACCTGCATTTTGCCGCCGGCAAAGATAACATGGATTTGGATCGAATCATCCCTGGTACGGAAGATAAACCTGGCGTTAAACACATATTTATAATGACCGGGCTTTTCATCGGCAAGGTTGCGCCGGAATTCCGGGCTAAGGCGAAAATAAAGGGACATGGCTCGCAGGATCGCACTCACATATGCGGTTGTAGCCAATTTGCCGGTTTTCATCCCAAACTCCCCCTTTGCACATTAAGAACCAAGGCTCTATGAAGAGAATTCCGTGGAGGAAAACTTTACCTGGTGATACACATCAGGCAGGTATTTTTTGTACAGTTCCGGGTTTTGATCGCTGAAATAAGTGTCTGCATAGGAGTCCAGCCTGGTCAGGTCTATACTGGCGCAGACCAGTTCGTTCCGATCAAAACTTGCTGTCTCGGCAATCACCCCGTCCCTGGCCGGGGTAAGACCCAAAGGGGCAAATATCCCGGCTTTCCCGCTGAACCTGATGCCGTACAGCTCGCCCACCAGGGAGGACTTGAGGCCGAATACGCCGCTTTCCTGCACCCGCGGCCAGATGCCGCGCAGCGCCAGATAATAATTGTATTCTTCCATATTCGCAATCGGGATGATGACTATCTGTGCACCCTGCTGTTTGAGGATCTTGAAGGTTTCAAAATAGGTGGCATCCATGCACACCGGAAAGGCGATCTTGCCCAGCTTTGTAGCAAAAACCTGCAGCCTTTCACCGGCAGACAGGCCCAGATCCATTTCCATTTCCACCAGGTGGGTTTTGTCCTGGGTACCAACAATCTCGCCATCTGGTCCGAACAGGTAAGCCCTGTTCACCAATTTGCCCTTATCTTCGATAATCACGCTCCCGGCCATGATATAAACGCCAAAGCTTCTTGCCAGTTCGCTGAAGGTGGTTTCAAACACACTCGTGATAAAAGGCGTCAGAAAGGAGAACACATAAGCAAGGTTGATGCCGGTCTTCTTTTTCTCGCTTTCGCCGAGATCCATTCCCGCAGGTGTTTCAGCCCTACTCCGGCTTTCAGGCGGTTTGTCGGCGCTTTTTCTATTGAGTATCTGCGCAACCCTTAAAATAGGCTTAATCAGAGGCAGCATGCCCAGAACCAGGGTCCCGTTTTCTTCCGGGAAGGAGATCAACTGCGCGCCTTTGTCCACAGCCTTCCGGGTAAAACCGTACATCGTGTCCACATATTGCTTGTAGTTCTCCATAATGGCCGCTTTTTCCTGGACCACTGCCACCACAATATTCCTTTTGTCTATCTCACTTAGATTCCGGCTCCGCGCAATGTTCTTACTGCGTACGTAGTCCCTGATCTTTTCCCTTTTGCCTTTTCGGTAAAGATATTTTTGCAGGAGCCTAAGCAGAAACTCGCTCTTCATCTCTCCCTACCCTTTTCACCCTGTAATTCCTGCCGGTGGTGCTGATACAATTCCAGGTTCAGGCTCTTGAACACCGGGAACTCGTTATATGCTTCCTGCCTCTTTGCGGCCGAAAGCTGCGCATAGAGAGGAGCCTCTCCTCTGGCCAAAAACCCGCTCAAATCATCCGTCACAGCGCAGGGGCCGATGATGTGTCCGCCGCAGTTGGTGGAATTAAGCACATAAAGACAGTTTTGCTGCGACTCTTGCCAGGCTCCGGCGAGGACCATGGCCTCATTGAAATCACTCTCCCTGATATACTGGCTGCTGACAACTATTTCCGCCCCAAGCAAGGCGGCAATGCGCAGCGCTTCCGGCTTGAAGATGTCGATGTCGACGCACAGGAACAATCTGGCAAAGGGCGTGTCAATGACCTTAATCTCCGGGCTTCTCTCTAAATCCCCAAACCACGCCGTGTTCAGGTGTGTCGCCTGTTGTTCACCGGCGACCCTTCCCTGGTTATCCAGGACGCACAGGCACAGATGATTATCCTTGATATATAGACCCGGTACCAGATAAACATTGTTTCTAACGGCGAATTCGGCAGCCTCCTGCATAAATTCGCTGTAGCTGCGGTTATTGATAACACTGAGGCCGTCCTGCGGGAACACCGCCAGCTGCACCCCAGGCTTAAGATCCGTTCTCTTCCCGGTCAGAGCCACATTAACAGTTTCCACCTTGTCACACCCTGCTTCCCGCAAAGCCGTGCCCAATTTTGCCCGGCTCCGTTTGATATTGTCGCCTAACGTGATCCTTTAATTTTGAAGACCAGCAAGCTGCCAATGACCAGATAGGCAATAACCAGAACATAAAGCAGGCTGTAGCCGTATGCCAGGTTGGTCTCGTGGTAAACGGCGAGCAGGTAGCCGCCGATTTTGGGGCCCAACACCTGGGGCAGGGTGGCCGAAACCGTCCACAGGCCCAAATCCTTGGCCGAACCCTCGGCATCCGGCAGGCAGTCGGTAACCAGGGCCCAGTGAACGCTGGTAAATCCCCCATACCCCAGTCCAAAAATGACCCCCATGACCAGAATGACCTGGAAGGAGGGCCGGAACAAAAGGGCAAAAGCCATGGTCGCCATAAACAGGGCGGAAAAAGAGGCGACCTTCTTCCTGCCGATCTTGTCGGATAAGACGCCGGCAACGACCGAAATCAGCGTGGCGCCGACGAGGACCACAGCACTGACCAGGGTGGTGTCCTGGGCAGGGTGAGTCGAGCCCATGATGTCTTCCAAATAGTACTGCTGGAAATTGAACAGGGTATAAAAACCGATCATGATAAAGAAAGAAGCAACCAGCAGCCAGATAAAGTCAGGGTGTTTTTTCGGGCTGACATAAAAAGTCTTCAGGAAAGTTGTCAGGTTGAACTTCTCCTGGTTGAAGTGCGGCTTCTCCTTGATCCCGAAGGCAGTGACAGCCATTGTTGCCAGAATAACAACCCCGATCAGTACGTTGATCAGTCCGTAGCGGTGCTGGTCGGCCAGGCTTCCTGACAAGACCACGGCGCTGATGGTGCCCAGGAAGGTCATAATGCCCAAAAAACTGGCCGCAATTCCCCTCTCTGCCGGCGTCACTGTATCAGGTATCAGGCCCTGGTACCCGGCGGTACTGATATTGACAAAAAGCTGCAGCAGCAAGAAACCTCCGGAATAGACAATTATGTTGCTGGTTGTACCCATGATGTAAAGAGGGATTGTGGTCAATAAGGCGCCAAGGACCATCATAGGTCTCCGCCTGCCGAAGGAAAGAGTGCTCCTGTCGCTCAAGGCGCCAAAGACCGGCTGGGAAATCATCGCCACCAAGGCCCCGACCGCAATCACGCTCCCCAAAACAGCCGACTTGGCATTGTTGCCGACAATGAATTGAACCTGAGACGGGATGACGATAGCCAGCATCGCCCCCCAGAGAAAATTGATGGCAAACCAGTAGGCGGAAAGTTTGAAGAAGAAAAAGAAAGAAGCTCTTTTCACTGCCATCCCCCTAAATTTAGCCCTTAACGGGCATCTTTACAGTATTTCTCTACCAAGAAACGCGCGCTTCGTTTTTCCTTCATAGCCTGCGCGTTTCCCTGCCGAGGCGAGACATGCATGTTTAGTCTCAGCCTCTTTAGGACTAGGACCGCGCTAGCCCCGGCCCTTCTTTTGGGTTTGCGCGGTCCGTCGCAGCACCCCGTGTTCGATATGCTCGGCAAAAGTTGCCGAGTATATACTTTCTTGAGGTACAAGTCAGGCACAACTCCTTTGTGCCTGCAAAAAGATGTCCTTACTGTGCACCCCACGTTTGCCGGCTTTACAGCCGGACCGCTTCACTGCCTTTCTTCAAATAAGGCCTGGTGCAGGGCAAAAGCCAGGTACCCGGCGCCCGTGGCAAAGCCAACTCCCGTTCTGGCTTCACCCGTATTCCTGTCAAAGCTTTCCGCCAGAAGGCCGTGGTCCATGCCGGCTTTTTTCAGCCATGCCAGGGCCTGTTGCCGCATCAGGGGGTTTAAGATGCTGCCGCACAACCCCAGCCCTGACGGGGTATTGGGGTAGTGGTCACAGGCCAGTTCCCTGATCTCGGCAGCGGCAAAGTAATAGTGATAGTTTGCCGAATAATAGTAATCCATGGTGTGCCTGAATACCGGATCCTCTTCCCCGACAAACCCGTAAAAACAGAGCAGGCCCAGATTGCCGGGTGGATCATTGTACAACTGGTAATTTCCCTGCCCGTCGCCTGCCCAGATAAACATTTCTTTCCCTTGTACTTCCCGCGTGAGGTATTTATGGATTCCCTGCTCGATTCCTTCGATTCTTCCCTGCAAGAATTTAACATTTTCCGTCTCCCCGCTGCGGGAAAAGACCTGCATTAGGTTCTTAAGCCCTCGCCAAAGGATGACATTGTCGATGGTGACCAGCGGATATTCCGCCGGGTCATCAGAAGGGAGCAAAAATGTACGATACAGCCCTGTTGCCGGATCGTATTCCTGTTCGATGCGCTCAAGCACCTTTTCCAGTTCCTGTAGAAGCGGTGCCGGGACGGGGTCGTCCTCCCATTCAGCCAAAAGGATAAAGTAACTGGCCGCTTCGTCCAGCTCGAACCCCGGGTACAAAACAGTGCCGTCAAGATAATGGGCATGGTCGCCGGCGTTTCTGGCGTGCAGCATGATCATTTCCTCCGCCAGCTTGCGGTGCAGCTTCCGGTCCACCAGCCTGATGGCAGGAAATGACCACAAAAAGCTGTCCCGCTCCCAAAAGGCCCCGGAAACGTAATAGCGCGGGCTGCGCGAGGTCAAAGCCAGGTACCTGTCGCTCTCCAGGTCTTTGGCTGCGGCAAAGAAATAATTGAAAAACAGATTTTCATTAAGAATCCTTTCCAGCAGTGGGTCGCCGCTGTATGAAATGGTTTTTTGGCTTAACCAGGCCTCAAACTCAGCGTAGATGCGCTGATAGCCCTTCCGCCTTAGGTGGATCAGGGTGGTGGAAGCGCCGTCCGGATCTGAATTTACGCTCACATAAAAACAGTTTCTGTTATTACAGGGTAATGTCAGATTGAGCAGCCGGCTTTTCCCGCTGTAGCTGAAAGCGAAGTCCGTCTCACCCCCAAAAGCCAGGGCAAAAGAAACCTGGGGAGAGACAATATCAACCACAGGGTTGCCCAGCCATTTGTCCGTCTTAACAGTCATCTCTGCCGCCACGCGATGGGAGTTAAAGCGCAGCAGGTTGACATGTTCGAGATTGCAGGCCAGCCTGATATCTATTGCTGCAGAACTAGCAAACTCGTAGACGAACCCTTTCTCCTGCAAGTCGGCATAGATTCTCCCCGTAACCGTGGTGCCGTCTTCCAGGAAAAAGGACAGGCGGGGCAAGTAATAGTGTTCTTTAACCGTCTCTGTTTGTGTTATTGCCAGCTGTTTTCCTTCCCGGTAGAAGAAAGGCTGCAGCAGGTTATTCTCCCCCTCCAGTTCCACCAAAGCTTTGTTGGCCAGGGAGACAATGTTTGCGTTTCTGATTGAACCATCCTGGCAATCAATAACCGGTATGCCGATATAGTGGTTTCCCGCGTACAAAACCTTTTCGTTCTTTTCCAGTTCCTTAGGGCGCGTCAAAATCTTGTTCATGTCTAGCCTCCGGTAGTGCTGCAATTTTAGTAAACATTCTTTCCTTCGCCTTAATTACCTGCTCTTAACGGGATTTTTTAGTTTAATCCTTAACTTACCTGGCAAGCCTTGGAACTATGAACACACTGTAGGCCAGGGCCAGGATCAGCCCGCCCGCCAGCAGGATGACTACCGCAGGCGGTGTTGGCGGCAGGAGCATCAGGACTGTGAGAGCGCCGAAGACCAACGCGGTAAACCCCGGCGCCAGGACATTTTTCCAGCCGCGCAGTTTCAGGACAGCCAGGGAAACAAGGGTATAGATGATGCACTCCACAGAAGCCGCCAGAAAGATCGGGGTCTTAAAGCTCCCCGTGCCGATGACAAAAAGGGTGAGCAGGAGCTGCAGCAGGAAAATGAACATCAGCGAGGACCAGGGGGTAAAGAAGCGCAGGTGAACTTTCGCCAGAAAACCCGGCAGCACGCCCTCCCGGGCCATAGCGTACATCAAACGGGACGTACCCATGATTCCCGCATTAAAAGCCGTGAAAGTGGCGATGACACTAATCACTCCCATGATCATAATTCCCGCCTTGCCCGCCAACAGCCGGGCAAATTCCATGTGGGGAGTGGTGGAATTGAGCAGGGAAGCGGTATCCACGTGTTTGACCACGGCCGTGCCGAACAGGGAATAGGCAATGCCCAGGGTAACAATGGCCAGGGTCATAGCTTTGCCCAGGGAATTCACGTCTTCCGCTTCTTCCGCCAGGGGTGTAATCCACTCAAACCCGATAAACAGGTAAATGGCGTAGGCCACCGCTTGGGTAAACATCAGTCCGTCAACCCGGGCAGACTGGGAAACGGCGTGTGACGATGGTTGAAACAGGGCGTAAACCGACAAGCTCACCAACAGGACCAACAAAGTAAATGTCAACAATTCCTGAACTTTTCCCGCCACACTGACTCCAACCAGATTAATACCCAAAAATGTGAGCAGCACCAAAAAAATCCATGCTTCCAAGGGAAATGAGGCAAGAAGAGTCAGGTTGAAGGTCTTAAAGATTATGCGGAGTACACTGGCAAAGACATACGCTTCCGCCGCCCCGGCCGCTACCGCCAGGATGATGTACATCAGGGAAACCGTATTGCTCGCTCTTTCGCCGAAGGCGTTTCTCACATACACCTGCACACCTCCGGCATTGGGAAACCTGCGCGCCAGCTCTGAAAAGTTGCGGGCGGCCATGATGCAGACAAAGGCGGCCAATAGGATAGCCGCCCAGATATACCTGTCGCCTGCTGTATGCCCCACTTGCACCACAGCGGCATATACGCTGGACGCCAGCCCCAGGCCGATGCTGGTGGCTGCCAGCGTCCTCAGTCTTAACACCTTCTGCAGGGTTGACATTGTATCAACTCCATAAATACTGAATTATGGCATCCACCTTCATCTCATCTTTGGGAGAACCGACGAACTTCACATTACCCTTGGCATACTCTTTGGCCGGGTTCAATTTGCCGGTAAAGATGCCAATGATGACATCGGCGGGTGCGATGATGCTGATATCTTTCTTGCCGCTTTCACCTGGGACGAGTTCCTTGATTGCATCGTCTGCCACCACTACCGTACTGGCAAGTTCGAGGTCGGTAACCGAGATGAAAATATGCCTGTCCCAGTCCCTGACCATTTTTTTGACCAATTTGTTGGCATTGAAACGCTGGACAAACTGCTCCAGGGCCATGAACAAGTCTTCCGCAGTAGCCATATATCCACTCTCCTTTTTCTTCATCCCTGCCTGAGCTATTCTGCTCCGAGTTCTTCGATCTCGATGTTTCTTTTAGCCAGTTCAGCGAAAAACACCTCCGGCTCCAGGCATCCTTCAGGCGCGTAAACCCCGGGAGGAACAGTAATCTTGCCCTCGGCCAGGAGCAGGGCTGCCACCGCGGGCGGAATCCCGGTTAACCGGTCCATGCTGTCGACGGCGCAATAACTCTTGCTCACAGGCTTGCCGTCTTTCTTGCCGCTCACATCAACCCTGATACCCGAGAGGGGCGGAGCTGCCTTGTCGCCGAGATTGCTCAGGGCCGGCAGAAAGGTTTGCATCATATCCGCCAGAGCATCGAGTTTTTGCTGGCTGTTGAGCATGTCCATGGCAATCATGCTTTTGGTCAGTTGATTCAGTTCTTTTGGCACCAGGTAGCCCCTGAGGGCAACATTCTTTAACCCGTCCACAAACCTGGGGAAAGTGACCGGCTCCGGATGGCCGCAATAGTATGCCGGTACGGTGCCAAAGGGTTCCGGGAATCTGACTGCTTTTACACCGCTTAAAGCAGGCACATCGACCCAGCGGGAATTCTCGAACATAGGCGTGTTGCGGGTAACGGCATGGAAAACGTGTTTGATTACGGCAAGCCCCTCGCTGTCGGAGGCGCTCCCCACCCAGGTCATCTCCACGTCTTCGGCTGCATCCATCTGCTTCACGCCGTGCAGAGCCAAGAGGTTGCTTATTCCCGGGGTCCAGCCTATGCCGATTAAGAGACCGACATTTTTTCTCCTGGCCAGTCCGTCCAGGGAGAGGAGAGCAACAGTGGCATCATCGTCATCACAGATGTCTATGTAATTCACACCTGCTTCTATGGCCGTGCTGGCGATGCTGAAAGCGTATTTGTAAAAAGGCCCGATGCAGTTTACCGTTGCGAACGCGCCGGCAAGCGCTTCCAGGAGGGATTCCCGCAAATTAGCGTCGACAAATTTCACCGCAATGTCCCCACCTAGTTCCTGGGCCAGTTTCTGGGCCCGGTCCACCCTGAAATCCGCCACGGTTACCTGGACCTGGCCGCTTTTGTGCAGCTCCCTTACCACCCGGCCGCCCATATCACCGGCTCCGCCGAGCACCACGATGTTTTTCTTGTCCACACTTTTTCCTCCTTTACATTTTAAGTAAAATCTGTTAGACTCTAATCGTTCGGTCGGTCGGCCGACCGACTCTTTAAAGCAATCATATATCGACTTTTCTCTTCAGTCAATATCTAAAGTTCAGAATACTCAGATTTTTTTAAATCCGTTGCTATTTGTTCCCGGACTGGGAGAATAATTAACGGTTACAGGCATAGGGGGAATAGTTTTGCAGGAGAACAAGAAAAAAATCCTTGAAAGCTCGATCAGGATTTTTTCCGAAAAAGGGATACACCAAGCCACCCTTGCAGATATAGCCGCGTCTGCCGGGATAAGCAAGGGCACCCTATTCTACTATTACAAGTCTAAGGACGACCTGCTTTACGATATTCTTGAGATCAGCACCAATGAAATCACCGCGCTGATCGCCAACGTAATTCAGGCAAGCAACGGCCAGGTGAGCAAGGAGACGTTCCTGCTGGTTTTCAACAGCTTGCTCAAATATGACTTCCTGATGAAGATAAATTACTATATAGTGGAACAAGCCTTGCTTGAAAATGAAATGTTTAAGGATAAATTCAGGCTCAAATATCAGAATTGGCGGGACGACATTGCCACGCTGATCGACAAGCTGAAGCTGGAACTAAACGTGGCCAAAAGAGACGCAAGAGCCGCCATTATGCTGGCGGCTATAGACGGGCTCTCTTTACAGTACCTGCTGGACCCTGCTGCCTGGGACATGGATGCTGTCTGCCGCGAATTGGCGGAGATGTTTGCTTAATCAGTTACCTTGCTTCTGCCTGATTCTCAGTCAAAAAATTCAAAGGGTTGGTGCTTTGTCCGAACAGGGTCGCCCCCCAGTGGACATGAACCCCGGTACTCCTGCCGGTGCTGCCGGCCAGGGCAATAACTTCGCCCCGCTTGACTGTTTGGCCCAACTGGGCTTCAAGCTTTGAATTGTGGCCGTAAAAGGTCTGAATCCCGTAACCGTGGTCTATGGTTATTTTTAGGCCGTACCCGGCGTCCCAGCCCGCAAAAACCACTACCCCGCCCCCAGGAGCGTAAACGTGATTGCCTAAATCAGCTTCAATATCAATCCCATCATGAAATTCCGTGCCACCGCCGGTGGGATTGGAACGTTCACCGTAAGCTGAGCTGATTTTACCGGTTTTGGGCAGCATGGCAGGCCGGTGACCCAGATAATCGACATACTGTTCCGCCGGTTGAAGCAGTGCATCTAACGTCTCTCTCTGCTGGTCCGCCTCTTTGGCAAGATCGGGAAAAATTGCGCCTTGGGGGACGATGCCCAGACCACGGCTGGGTTCGTTGCGATCAATGTTCAGGATGCAGCTGATCTTTCCCGCCAGGGAGTTAATTGCAGCCAACTTCTCCCGTACCTCTGCCGCTTCCCGGTCCAAGGCAGATAATTTAGCCTTCTGTTCTTCATTTTGGGCCTCCAAAGCCTGTAACTTGACAAGTTTATCGGTTTGCTCAGCCAGTTCCTGGTTGAGGCGGACGTATCTGACTGTGAGGACGCCCAGCAATACCAGCAAGAGACCCAATACCCCCAGGACACGAAGCACATTGGCATGGCTGATTTTGACCGAACGCATTCTTGACCCTCGGCGTGGCACCAACAGCAGGCTGAAGGAAAAGTCTCTCTTTTTCTCCAACTCCGCCCCCCCTCTCAGCAAAAATGGGAGCTTGCGTACATATTTCGCAGCCAATTAGCTGAGACTTGTACTATAAATATGTTACCCAATTCTGGTATAATTTGTCAACCCAGCCATCTGCCTATGTCTTGCCAAGTCCATACACCCCCTGCTAAAAGCCTATGAACAGGGGACTCTTTCTAACATCAAAAAGGAGCTGTTTTTACAGCCCCTTTTTGATGTTAGGATTTTTATTATCGGTGAGAAGGCGGGTTAAGACTGTTCAGTGCCTGCGGTCAGCCTCTCTTTGATCTGTTCCGCCCTGCTCTGCACCTCAGCCATGATCTTTTCACTGTCTATGGTAAGTACCTGGCGGTTCTCCATGACCACATTGCCATCAATGATTACTGTCTGCACGTCGGAACCATGGGCTGCATAGACCAGGTGGGCCACCACGTCGTGCCGCGGATAAAGGTGGGGCTGGTGCATGTTCAAGAGGATGACATCAGCTTTAAACCCGGGCTTCAACTGGCCCAGATTTTCCAGGCCCAAAGCCTTTGCCCCCTGCACGGTAGCCAGTTCTAACGCCTGATAAGCCGGCAGGGCGGTGCTGCCGCAGCTCACTTTCTGCAAGAAGGCCGCGCTGCGCATCTCACCGAACAGATCCAGATTGTTATTGGAACAGGCGCTGTCCGTGCCGAGACCCACCGTTACCCCCGCCTCCAGCATTCTGGTCACCGGGCTCACCCCGCTGGCGAGCTTCAGGTTGCTCTCGGGGTTATGAATTACCCCAACCTTGTACTTGGCCAGGAGCTCGATTTCCTGCTCATCCACGTGGACACAGTGAGCAGCCACCACCGGACGCGTGAACAAGCCCACCTCCTCCATCAGCCTGATGGGGGACTTGCCGTACTGCTTGGTAATATCATCAACTTCCACCTTGGTCTCAGCCAGGTGGGTATTAATGCCAACCCCGTATTCCTCCGCAAGCTTAATGGCCCGTTTGAGGAAATCAGGCGGGCAGGTGTAGGGGGCATGGGGAGCTACCATCACCTTGATGCGCCCATCTGCCTTGCCGTGCCAGTTTTCAATCAGTTCTTTGCTCTGATTGTAGGCAAGCTCCGTTGCCGGACCCGTACCTACCATGCCCCGGGAAAGCACAGCCCTAAACCCGCTCTCATCCACAGCCTTTGCCACTTTGTGCATGGCAAAATACATATCCACCAGTGTGGTAGTCCCTGACAAAATCATTTCCAGAATGCAAAGTTTTGTGCCCCAATATATGTCGTCCGAAGTAAGTTTGGCCTCAAAAGGCCAAACTTTCTCCTGCAGCCATTCCATCAATGGCAGGTCATCGGCGTAACTGCGCAGCAAAGTCATTCCCGCATGCGTGTGGCCGTTAATCAGTCCCGGCATGATCAGAAAGTCCGGCCCGCCGTATTCCGCGTCAGGCACCCAACCCTGGGGCGCAGAACCTTCCGGGCCCACGCTCAGGATTTTTCCGGCTTCAATCGCAACTTCACCCCGGGCAAAAAAATCTTTCGGCCCGGTCATGGGCAGAACCATGCCCTTCAGCAAGATCTTGTTTTTGTCCACTTGCTCACCCTCCTCAAACCATAGATATCAAACTATCTGGCTTTCGCCATAGCTTGCCAGGTAATTGCGCCGCATCTGTTCTGCATCTTCCCTGTCAAGTTCAAAGGGCTGGCCCAGGCTCCGCGCCATCAGGTTGATGTGGGCAGATTTCTCCACCATCTGGCAGACCAGCATGGCTTCTCTTACACTGCGCCCGCCGCCAACCACACCATGGTTGGCCAATAGCACCGCCCAGCGGTCTGACATGCTCATTACCACATTCCTGGCCAATTCCTCCGTTCCCGGCAGGGCGTATGCGGCAACCTCCACCGCCCCTCCGACAACCATGGCCAGGTCTTCAATGCTCGCAGGGATGCGAACCCGGGCAGCGGCATGGGCGGAAGCGTAGACGCTGTGGGTATGAATGACCGCCTCGATGTCAGCCCTGGCCCTGTAAACCTGGAGGTGGAGGTGGTATTCGGAAGAAGGTTTGCTGCCCTCAAGCACCTGGCCCTCCAAATCCATTAAGACCAAATCACCGGTCTCAAGCTCCAGGTAGTTCTTGCCGCTGGGGGTGATGACAAATCCGCCGGGAACCCTGGCGCTGATGTTGCCCCACGTCCCAACCACCAGGCCGTTCCGGAGCATTTCCCTCCCCGCCTGCACAACCATTTCTTTAACCGCATGTACATCGTTCGCCATAAATTCTACCTGACCATAACTTTCAAGAGATTCGATGCATAAGGGGGAGCCACAATCCCCTTCTCGGTAATAATCCCTGTAATATACTTTGCCGGGGTAACGTCAAAAGCCGGGTTAAAGACCTCTACCTCCTCAGGGGCCACCTTACACCCGTAGAGTTCCCTGACCTCAACCTTATTCCGCTCTTCAATGGGAATTTCCTCACCGTTAGCAAGTTTAATGTCAATAGTTGAAGTCGGCGCCGCCACATAGAAAGGTATCTCGTGGGCCTGAGCCAGAACAGCCAGGGAGTAAGTACCGATTTTGTTGGCGGTGTCCCCGTTGGCGGCTATGCGGTCCGCTCCCACCACCACCACATCTACCTGCCCCTTTTGCATCAAGTACCCGGCCATGCTGTCTGTGATCAGGGTAACCGGTATGCCATCCTGCAGGAGTTCCCAGGCTGTTAACCTGGCTCCCTGCAGTAAAGGTCTCGTTTCGTCCGCGAAGACTTTGATGTTTTTGCCTGAGTCGTGGGCCGCGCGGATAACCCCCAGGGCCGTGCCGTAGCCGACCGTAGCCAAAGCTCCTGCATTGCAGTGCGTAAGTATTCTTGCTCCATCACCTATGACACCATTGCCATGCTCGCCGATTTTGCGGTTAATCGCTACGTCTTCCGCCGCTATGTCATGGGCCTCCGCCAAAAGGCCTTGCTTGATTTCATCCAGGCTCTCGTCTTTGAGTTCCCGCAGCCTGTCTTCCATTCTCCGCAAAGCCCAAAACAGATTGACGGCGGTGGGCCTGGTAGCTGCCAGAGCAGAGGAAACCGCCTCCATATGGCCGATAAACTCAGCTTTGTCCTGGCCCTGGTACTCCATAGCTCCGAGTACAAACCCGTAAGCGGCAGCTGCGCCAATTGCAGGAGCCCCCCGCACCACCATAGTGGTGATTGCCTCCGCTACGCCGCGGTATCCTGTATATTCCCTGAATTCCAATGCTCCAGGCAGTTTGGTCTGGTCAAGTAGTTTTAACCTATGGTCTGTCCATTCAATTGACTTATGCATTTTTTAACCGTCCCCTGTCAGAATTTGCCCAGCTCGGCCGGAGCTTGTGGGCAAGCGCAGCTGCGCTCCGGAGTCAGGACTTTCAGAACTGCCGTTATTAGTTCCCTCAACGCTACACCCATTAAAGCCATATTTGCCACCACTTCCTGATGGCTCAGGGCTGTTGCAGAGATTCCGGCGGCATAATTTGTTATCATGGCAATGGCTGCATAACACATGCCGCACTCTTTAGCCAATACCACCTCGGGCACGCTGGTCATGCCGACCACTTCTCCCCCCAGAGCCCGGAACATGCGAATTTCTGCAGGGGTCTCAAAGCGGGGACCCTCAGTGCATACATAAACACCGCCGTTTTTAACCACAACTCCCGCTTCAACCGCTTTTTCTGCTATGACTCCACGCAATTCCCTGCAGTAAGGGTCGGTCATATCTACGTGCAGCACACCCTGTTCCCCGGTAAAAAAGGTTGCCGGGCGGCTCTTGGTAAAATCGAGAAACTGGTCGACCAGGACAAACTCGCCTGGGGCGAACTTACTCTCCAGCGAGCCCACCGCTGCCGTGGAGATAACCTTCTTGACGCCCAGTTCTTTCAGGGCCCAAATATTCGCCCGGTAATTTACCAGGTGAGGCGGGACGGAGTGCTCCTCGCCGTGACGCGCTACAAAAGCCACTTTGGCTGCAGAGACCTCCCCGACTGTTAACCTGACCATGCCGTAAGGTGTGTCCACCCGTTCCCTGCTCAGTTTACTGAGCAACTCCGGGTGGTCAACTCCTGTGCCGCCGATGACCGCAAAATCAATCCCCACAAAACCACACCCTTTTTAGGACGTAAGGGAAAGAATCCTCCCCATTTCAATGGGGAGATGAATTGCCCAACATACTTTCCCAAAATATGGTATAATATCCATACAGAGTTCTTTGAAAACTTCGGTATGGGGTTGCAACGAATAAATGGGTCGTTGCGTAAAACTAAGTCCCAAAAATCGTAGCCCAGTCGCCTGTGTGCAGGTGCTTCTGCTATGAATTGGTACACCATATATTCATAGTCAGGCTAAATGACTGGTAACTATGGATGGAACAAAGTATCTGGAAACTCTTAACGAGCAACCAGTAGTGGTGTTGGGCACGCCAAAGATGTACAGGTTTGGCGGGTGTTCATTCGTCGCCTAGAATCTTGAAGCTCTCCATTTTAATGGAGAGTAGTTCAC
>JAJZPO010000122.1 GCA_021811155.1 Bacillota bacterium
AAGATTAGTGGGAAGATCAATGAGGAAGCGAGCCGAAAAGCATGCTAGGCGACGTAGTCTGCTGAACGGAGCAGAAAGAAAATTCGACCCGAGCAGACCCGAACTCGACTTTGTTTCAGGGCAGAATGATTTGAGAAGGAAATTAGGTCCTTTACTGACATATTGAAGGCAGCCCGTGAGTCAAGCGGAAACCTTCTGAATTCCGACAATCATCCTGCCCTTAAGCAAAACTTCTGAATTCTGTATTCCGACGTTCATGCTGCCCATAAGAAGCTTTTTGGGTTCTGCTTTGTGCCTTCTTCAGGACATGCTATAATGAGAATACCTTGTACATGGCAGGTGGAGATGTGGATACACCCCGAATTCTATCCGTACGTGAACTGACTTTACACATAAAAGGTCTGCTGGAACGGGACAGGGCTTTGCAGAACGTCTGGGTGAAAGGGGAAATCTCCAATTTCAAACTGCACAGTCCTTCCGGTCATATGTATTTTACCCTCAAGGATGAGTCGAGCTGTATTAAAGCGGTGATGTTCCGCAGCCGGGCGGCGCTGGTTCCTTTCCGGCCGGAAAACGGCATGAGGGTCATTGCCAGGGGCCAGGTGAGCCTGTTCGAACGGGACGGCCAGTACCAGATCTACGTTGAGGAACTGCAGCCGGACGGTTTGGGTTCCCTGCACCTGGCCCTGGAACAGCTTAAGGCAAAACTGGCCCAGGAAGGCTTGTTTGAGCCGGAACGTAAAAGGAAAATTCCAACCCTGCCAAGGGCAGTAGGCGTGGCAACCAGTATCACCGGGGCCGCCGTACGCGACATCCTCAAGGTGATTTACCGGCGCTACCCCAATATGCGGGTTGTGATTGCCCCCTGTGCGGTCCAGGGTGAAGCCGCACCCCGGGAGATTTCCAAGGCTATCGGCCTCTTGAACAGGGTGGATGGCCTGGACGTGATTATCATCGGCCGGGGCGGGGGATCCAGGGAGGAACTATGGGCCTTCAACAGCGAGGAAGTGGTCCGGGCTGTGGCCGGCTCAAGTGTTCCTGTGGTATCAGCCGTGGGTCACGAAACTGACATAACCCTGGCTGACCTGGCGGCTGACCTGAGGGCCCCAACCCCCTCCGCAGCAGCGGAGCTGGCTGTGCCCTTGAAATACGAACTGGTTTCAGCCGTAAGCGATCTGGCGAGGCGGCTGAATGCCGCTGTTTACAGCAACATCCAAAACAAGCGCAGGGTGAGCGAACTTCTGGCTGCCAGTCCCGGAATTTCCAACCCTTTTTACCGCATCAACCAGGAACGGCAGTACTTGGACCAAATGCGCCATGACCTGGTTCAGAGCATAACTGGATTTGCGCATAATAAAAATGCTATACTTACAGTACTGGCTGGGAAACTGGACGCCTTGAGTCCGCTTCAGGTTCTGAGCAGGGGATACAGCATAACCCAGCATCAGAGCGGTGAGCCGGTGACCGACGTCGGCAGGGTGCAGCAGGGGGAAAAGTTAACAGTTACCCTGGCTAAGGGTAAGCTTTGCTGCGCTGTAGAGGAGGTAATAACCCGTGACAGAATCAGTGACCGGTCAGGTCAGTTTTGAAGAGGCCCTGAGAAACCTGGAAAAGGTTGTGCGCGCCCTGGAACTGGGCGAAGTTCCCCTGGAGCAGGCCCTGGACCTGTTCCAGGAAGGAATAGGCCTGGTAAAGGTCTGCAGCAGCAAATTGGAAGAGGCGGAAAAGAGAATTCAGCTCTTGCTGGAAGGAACCAACGGCCAGCCGAAACTGCAGCCTGCCGTTTCCCTGGAGGAAGGGGCTTAGGCTTATGGATCTGCAGACATATTTGACAGAAGTAAACACTCTGGTGGAGCGGGCCCTGGACAGATGGCTGCCGGGACAAAAGGTTAACCCGGGCATAATCCACCAGGCAATGCGCTACAGTATTTTTGCCGGCGGCAAGCGCCTCCGCCCTGTTCTGGCTATTGCCGCTTCGGAAAGCGTTGGCGGAACCCAGGGCAAGGCTCTTCCCGCTGCATGTGCCATGGAATTAATCCACACTTATTCGCTGATTCATGACGACCTGCCTGCTATGGATGATGATGATTTTCGCCGCGGCAGGCCCAGCAACCACAAGGTGTACGGGGAAGCGGTGGCTATCCTGGCCGGGGACGCCCTCTTGACTTACGCTTTTGAACTGTTGGTGCGGGAGTCCTTGAACCTGGGGAGTGAGCCAGGTGTGGTTGCGGTCCTGGTGCAGGAGCTGGCCCAGGCTGCCGGAACAGCCGGGATGATTGGCGGTCAGGTCCTGGATTTGCAGGCCGAGGGGAGAAAGGTGGATTTGGCCGGATTGGAAGAAATCCACCACCGCAAGACCGGGGCTTTGCTAAAAGCGGCGGTCAGGCTGGGAGCAATTGCGGCGGGGGCGGCTCAAGAGCAGCTGGCGGACATTACCGCTTATGCGGAGGCCCTGGGTCTGGCCTTTCAGATAAAGGATGATCTGCTGGATGTGGAAGGGGACAGCCTCAAGCTCGGAAAGCCGGTGGGCAGCGATGTGGCAAAGAACAAGAGCACATATCCTTCCATCCTTGGCTTGGACCGGTCAAAATCAATGTTGGCGGAACAGACGGACAAAGCAGTGAAGTTGGCCGGGAAGTTTGGCGCCAGGGGCGGGATTTTAGCGGACCTGGCTCTGTTTGTCAGGGACAGGGAGTTTTAGGGAGGGCTGGGAGTTTGCACAATCTGTTTTCACAGTTAATCGCCAACCGGGTTCTGCAGACTGCGGTAGGAGCCTTGCTTGTGGCCCAGATTTTAAAAGTTTTTTTTGTGCTTTTATTACGCGGGCAACTGGATCTTCGCTTTATGTTAAATTCCGGGGGAATGCCCAGTTCCCATTCTTCCTTGGTTTCGGCCCTGGCCGTCTCCATTGGCAGGGAATTCGGTTTTGACTCCGCTTTTTTTGCGATTGCCACTGTTTTTGCCTTGATCGTCATGTACGATGCCGCCGGAGTGCGGCGCGCAGCAGGCAAGCAGGCTGAGGTACTGAATCAAATTATTGAACAAATTTATCGAAATCAGAATTTGACTCAGGAACGCTTAAAAGAATTGATAGGACACACACCAATTGAAGTATTCGCAGGTTGTTTATTAGGAATACTGTTTGCTTTCGTTTATTAGGTCAGTTAACATTTGATGAACAAGTTTTTGATGTGCTATAATGTTTTCACTGTTGGTAGGTGACACAGTATTCTAGTCAGCCTGCAGGACTTTAAAGACGGGCCTAAAAATCCGTTAAGGGCACATCGATGAAGTTCCTGGCGCTGGCCGCCGACGCCCAGTCGGGGGCTGGTACTGGGAGTTAAGGAGGAAGGGCGATCTACAATGGCATGTAGGCGTTGACCCAGCCTCCGTGGAGACCCAACTGCTTGGGGAGTTGCCTGGGGGCAACAAACTAGGGATTGGGATGAACCTGCATTTGGTTAATTGCTGGGTGCAGTGTAGCCTGCCTTGAGTGGAATGGGAGGATAGCGGTATCTGCCCGGCAACCTATTGGCCGTAGGTTGCAGGGTTTACGCTTGAAACTTATTCTGCAAAAGAGGCTAAGAGTCCAGGCCGGCTGTCGGGGAAAACCCCTAGACTGTTCAGTCATATGAGGTTCACCGGGGATTAAAGTGTGGACTAAGTGGTAATCCAGCCTTGGGTGCGGCAACGCCCCAAAGGGATCATAAAGGGAAACCGCCGGGAGGGTGACCGCCCGGAGATCCTTGGGAAAACCTGCTGGACCTAAGCCACAACATTTACCCGATGGACTGCCACCTGCCAAAGTATTATTTTTTACCGGGGCGAGGGATTCCGGCGGCTCGTGGAGTGATAAAATTTTGGCAAAAGCAACCAGAAACATAGCAAAGCATTTGGCCATCGTATTTGTTGGGACATTTATCGTAGCGGCAGTTATCGATTTTGGTTCGGAACTGTTTATCCGCGAAGTCTCAACGTTGGTCTTGGCTTTGTTTTTTTTATTGTTTATCATTTTGCTGCATATTATTTTTGATATTGTGGCTGTAGCTGTTATGTCAGCAGAGGAAGCCCCCTTTCACGCCAAGGCCGCCAACAAAGTGAGGGGCGCGGGCCAGGCGGTCAGACTGATCCGTAATGCTGATTTGGTAGCTAACTTTTGCGCGGATGTGGTAGGAGATGTGACCGGTACCATCAGCGGGGCGTTAGCAGCAGGTACTGTTTTGGACATACTAGGATTGTTCGGCAAGCCGGCTCCCCCATCAATTATGGTTAGCACTGTTTTTTTGGCCTTGGTGGCTGCCCTGACAGTGACCGGGAAGGCATGGGGCAAGACCCTGGGGGTGAGCAGGGCCAATGAAATCATATTTTATGTAGGCAAGGTTATTTCCTGGATCGAGAGTACAACCGGCATGAAGGTGATACCGGCAGGGAAGCAGAGAAAGAGGGGTAAGAAGGCGTGAGTCTTTTAGCGGGAATTAACAGTCCTGCCGACCTGAAAAAACTTAGCGACAGGGACATGCAGCAGCTGGCGACGGAGATTCGCAATGAAATAATTCAAATGGTGGCCCGCACAGGCGGGCACCTGGCGCCCAACCTGGGTGTAGTGGAACTGACTCTGGCTCTGCACTTGGTGTTCAACAGCCCAGAGGACAAGATTGTCTGGGATGTGGGCCACCAGGTTTACATTCATAAACTTCTTACCGGCCGGCGCAAGAATTTTGCCACCCTGCGCCAGTACAAAGGCATGTCAGGGTTTCCCAAGCGGAGTGAAAGTCCGCACGACGTCTTTGATACAGGCCATTCCAGCACTTCAATTTCTGCCGCTGTGGGCTTGGCAAAGGCCAGGGATTTGAGGTCACAAAAACACAGTGTGGTTGCCGTAATCGGTGACGGGGCGATGACCGGGGGCATGGCCTTCGAAGCCCTGAACCATGCGGGAATCCTCGGGTCCAACCTAATTGTGGTCTTAAATGACAATGAAATGTCGATAGCGGCCAACGTAGGGGCCCTTTCTTCCTATCTCAGCCGAATGCGCATCGACCCCAAGTACTACAAAGGCAAGGCGGAAATAAAGCGGGGGTTGCAGAGGATCCCGGCTATAGGGGACAAGGTTGTCAGGGCTGTGGAAAAAGCCAAAGACGGGCTCAAATATGCCCTGGTTCCGGGCGTCTTGTTTGAAGAGCTGGGATTCAGCTACCTGGGGCCGGTGGACGGCCATGACATTGGTTCCATTAAACGGGCTCTGGAAATGGCCCGCACCAAAGGAGGCCCGGTCCTGGTCCATGTGCTCACCACCAAAGGCAGGGGATACAAGCCTGCCCAGGAAAATCCGGACAAGTTTCATGGGGTGGGTCCCTTTGACGTGTCTACAGGAGAGGTATGCAAAAATGCCGGCGCTCCCAGTTATACCCAGGTTTTTGGCGAAACTCTGAGCGCTCTGGGCGAGGAGTATACCAACCTGGTGGCTGTCACCGCCGCCATGCCGGACAGCACCGGGCTGGCGAAATTTGCGGCGAAATTTCCTGACAGGTTTATTGATGTGGGCATTGCGGAACAGCATGCAGTGACTATGGCCGCTGCTTTGGGACTCGAGGGGTTCAAACCGGTACTGGCTATCTATTCCACCTTTTTTCAGAGAGCATATGACCAGATTGTACATGACGTCTGCCTGCAAAATGCGCCGGTAATTCTGGCTGTTGACAGGGCGGGCGTGGTCGGGGACGATGGCCCTACGCACCACGGCGTTTTTGACATTTCCTTCCTGAGGCATATTCCCAACATGGTAATCATGGCCCCGAAAGACGAAAATGAACTGCGACATATGCTGAAGACTGCAGTAGAACATGCCGGCCCCATAGCCTTGCGCTACCCCCGGGCTTGCGGTGAGGGAGTAAAATTTGATGCCAGGCTTGTCAAGCTCCCCCTCGGCAAAGCCGAGCTCATACAAGACGGCACAGACGTGACTTTGTTAGGAGCGGGTCCTGTGGTCAACCTCTGCCGCGAAGCCGCAGCGGCGCTGGAGGAGCAAGGGGTTTCGGCGGCGGTAATCAATGCCCGCTTCATTAAACCGCTGGACGAAGAACGAATTGCTTATTATGCCCGGCGCACGGGAAAAATTGTTACAGTAGAGGACAATGTGCTGGCCGGCGGTTTTGGCAGCGCTGTTTTGGAAGCGCTGGACAAGTATGATGTCAAAGTGCCCGTGGTCCGTATCGGCTATCCTGACGAGTTCGTGGCACACGGCAGCATCAGCGAACTGCATGACCAGTACGGCATAAACATTGCCGGTATAGTCCAGGCTGCGAAGAAACTGACCTCTGGAGTGCAAACCGATGGCAAAAGCGAAAGAGAGAATTGATGTCCTGTTAGTGGAGCAGGGCTTGGCGCCAAGCCGTGAGAAGGCCAAGGGGGTCATTCTGGCCGGACTGGTGAGCGCTGACGGCATCCGGGTGGATAAACCGGGTACGGAGGTTTCCACCGCTGCCAGACTTGAAGTACAGGGCCAGGGATGTCCGTATGTATCCCGCGGGGGGTTGAAGCTGGAAAAGGCCCTGCAGGTGTTTCCGGTGGACATTACGGGCAAGGTGGTGCTCGATGTGGGAGCTTCCACCGGCGGTTTTACCGATTGCGCCCTGAAAAACGGCGCCGCCAAGGTGTTCGCTGTTGATGTTGGTTACGGTCAGCTGGCCTGGTCCTTGCGCAATGATCCGCGGGTAGTGTGCCTTGAGCGTACGAATGCCCGTTACCTGACCTTGGCTGACCTGGGTGAACAGGCGGACTTCGCAACCATCGACGTGGCTTTTATTTCCCTGGACAAGATTCTGCCGGCCATAAAGGCCTTGCTCCGGCCTGATAACGGCGTGGTTGCCCTGGTCAAGCCCCAGTTTGAGGCCGGCAAAGACAAGGTGGGCAAAAAAGGGGTAGTAAAAGACCCGCAAACTCACCGCGAAGTGCTGCAAAGGGTATTGCAGATGGCTGTGGATACAGGCTACCGGGTACTCGGTCTGGACTATTCCCCGGTCAAGGGCCCGGAAGGCAACATCGAGTACCTTGCCTGGCTGTCCTATGGGGAGGGCCCCGGGACGCCTTGGCAGGAGTGGGTGGACCAGGTGGTGTCCCGCGCCCATGCGTCCCTTTAGTACGCCGGGGACGGTTCTGGCGTCCTAGCGAATAGTGGCGAAAGTGAAAAATTTGACGAATATATCTACCTTGAGCCTTCGAGCCACTTCTGCTAACCCGGCAGGCCCATTGTGGAGTAGATGCAGGAAAATGGGGCAGGATGCCGAATCTTGTTGTGAAGATTTCTTCTACTCTGAAACATGGGGTCTGTCCGGGTCTGCTGGGGTCCGGTTGATATATCCTCCGGCGCTCATGTAGTTTTGCCGACCCTTCCTAACAAACGCTCCGCGCA
>JAJZPO010000021.1 GCA_021811155.1 Bacillota bacterium
ACGGCTCCTCCGTAATGCTTCTCTGCGCAGAAAGAAAATTCACCCTTGAGCTTACAGGTCTGTTTTCATTCATCAGCGGTGCCGTGAAGCGGCATGCAAGTCTGAATTCTGAATTCCGACCCTGACTCCTCACCCTTGAACACAGTATCATTATACACTTTCACCAACACAGAAACACCTGTCTACCAAAGTAAACAGGTGAAAAAGCCGGTTGACTGAAGTTGACTTATCTGGGCTCTACGATGAGCTTGATGGCAGTGCGCTCTTCGCCGTCAATCTGGATATCGGTGAATGCCGGGATACAGATCAGATCGACACCGCTGGGGGCGACAAATCCCCTGGCAATCGCCACCGCTTTCACGGCCTGGTTGAGAGCTCCGGCTCCGATAGCCTGCATTTCAGCCGCTCCTCTTTCCCGCAGCACACCGGCCAGGGCGCCTGCTACCGAATTCGGGCTCGACTTGGCTGAGACTTTTAACACTTCCACTTTTGCAACCTCCTGTTTTGTAGTATTCTTACATGCATTTCCACCCAAAGCATTTACTTCTTCATTTGTCTGTAAATTCCTGTTGCGCCACAGGCAGATTGCTAATTTTCTGACTATTTCGTTAATTCGGCGTCCCTGTCCGTTTTCCTTCTTTTTTACACTTCAGTCAAGAAATTTTTGCACCCGGACAATTGACAACGCTTTTCCACTCGATTCGTTCACTTCGACTACTACTCCGTTCAACTGCACGGTTCCCCCCGCTACTTCGAACCGCACCGGCAATTGGGTCAGAAACTTATTGACTATCGTTTCAGTCTTGACACCCAACACCGAATCCCTTGGGCCGGTCATGCCAACATCGCTGATATACGCAGTTCCGCCAGGAAGTATGCGCTCGTCTGCCGTCTGGACATGAGTATGGGTGCCACAGACCGCGCTGACCCGTCCAGCCAAAAACCAGCCCAGGGCAATCTTCTCCGAGGTCGCCTCCGCATGAATGTCAACAAAAATCACCTTTGTCTGCGCGGCCAAGTGCGTTACTGCCTTGTTGGCGACCTGAAAGGGGTCGTCCAAGGGAGGCATAAAAACCCGGCCAGAGAAATTGGCCACGCCAATCATGATATTTTTTGGCCCCTGCAAAAGCCCGAAGCCGCGGCCCGGAGTTCCCGCAGGGTAATTGGCGGGCCGGATTAATTTGGTGTCATGGTCGATGAATTCAAATACCTGTTTTTTGTCCCAGATATGGTTGCCCGAGGTCAGGCAGTTGACCCCGCTGCGGTATAGTTCTTCCGCTACATCCCGGGTGATTCCGTTGCCGCCCGCCGCATTCTCCCCGTTGGCAATGGTAAAATCTATCGCATATTCCTGTTGGACTGTTTTCAGGAGTTTCTGCACGGCCATTCTCCCTGGATGGCCTACAATATCGCCGATAAACAGCAGATTCATTTCCATACTCCTTCGTGTTATAAAACCCCTGGCGCCTGCCAGGGGTATATTTTCAATCTTGCCAAATCCAAGTTAATTTATTCTCCGGGCTACTTGTTAAACACCAGTACCCTGCCTTCCTCGCGTAAAGCCAGAACACTTTTGTCCAGCCGGTTAGCCCGCAGATTTTCCAGCATATGGCGGATAAGCTCGTCCTGTACCAATAATTCTTCTTCCGGCACCTCCTCCCCCTGGTCTGATACCAGAGTATCGAAGAAGTACTGCCTAAACAAGTCGACCAAAAGGTTTAGCTCGTTTTGAGTGACTGTCTCAACATCCCGTTTGACCTCAAACACAACCACTCCCTCTTCCTGGCGAAAATCCAGGCTGCAAACCCTGCAGGTCCTTCCTTCCAATTGATTAAACAACTGCAAGGAAGTTTTTAACTTTTCGCAGTATTGCTCCAGGTCAGAAGCCTCTTTGATCAAAAAGAAGGTAAACTTCAACAGTTGTTCGGCCTGATCCACGTTGATTGTGCCCACTTCAGGATAGCGGACCAAAATAGAAACGAGGAGACCGACGCTGTCCGAAACCTGCCCCCCGTTTTTATACTTTAAATTCATGCTGCACCACCTTAGGGGAACGGATAAAATACCTTATTTCTATTCGCTACATCATCGCCTTTTCCTGCTTTATAAACAAACTGTAAAAATTTTATCTACAAATGCTAAACTGCTCGGGCAGGAGTAATTTTGAGAACAGACGGATGTTAGCGATGCATACGGCCCTCCCGCCACCTTTGATGTACGCGGTACGCCTGGTGGCAGAAGGGCCGGCATCTGCATGGGTCATGGGTTATCGTCCAGATTTATTCGGTCTAAGACTCCCAATTCTATTTCATTTGGCATAGTCAATCGCTCTGGTTTCGCGGATTACTACCACTTTGATCTGACCGGGATATTCCAATTCTTCCTCAATCCGTTTCGAGATCTCCCTGGCTACTTTGGCCGACATGGCATCGTCGATTTTGTCCGGCTTAACCATGATGCGGATTTCCCGCCCTGCTTGAATGGCAAAAGCCTTTTCCACGCCCTCAAAGGTATCGGCGATTTCTTCCAGCTTCTGCAACCGCTTGATATAAGACTCCAAGGTTTCTCTTCTAGCCCCGGGCCGGGCAGCAGAAACCGCGTCAGCGGCTGCGACCAGCACAGCTTCAATCGTTTTCGGTTCCTCATCGCCATGATGGGCCATAATTGCATGAATCACTTCCGGTGACTCTTTGAATTTCCTTGCCAAGTCCGCCCCAATCTGCACATGGGTTCCCTCGGTGTCATGGTCCACAGCCTTGCCTAGGTCATGCAGCAATCCGGCCCGTTTGGCCAAGGGCACATCTGCACCAAGCTCTGCCGCCATCAGCGCAGCCAGATGAGAAACTTCCATAGAATGCTTTAGAACGTTCTGGCCGTAACTTGTCCTGAACTTCAAGCGTCCCAAGGTGCGAACCAGTTCAGGGTGCAAACCGTGCACGCCTGTTTCAAACGTGGCTTGTTCGCCCTCTTCGCGGATTTTCTGGTCAACTTCCTTCTGGGCTTTTTCCACCATTTCCTCGATTCGCGCCGGGTGGATGCGACCGTCCAAAATCAATTTTTCCAAGGCTACCCGGGCAACTTCCCTCCGGATGGGGTCAAAACCCGATAGTATAACTGCCTCGGGGGTATCGTCAATTATAAGGTCAATTCCGGTCAGGGTTTCCAGGGTACGGATATTACGACCCTCACGCCCAATAATTCTTCCCTTCATTTCATCACTGGGCAGAGCAACCACAGATACCGTAGTTTCGGCCACGTGGTCCGCAGCACAGCGCTGAATTGCCAGGGAGATAATATTTTTTGCCCGTTTGTCAGCCTCTTCCTTAGCCTGGGTCTCAATTTCCTTAATCATCATGGCAGCTTCATGTTTAATCTCATCTTCGATATTGGACAACAAAAGCTGCCTGGCCTCTTCCGATGTCAACCCGGAAAGCCTCTCCAACTCGGTCTGCTGCTTGCCAATCAAAGCGTTCAATTCTTCGCGGGCCTTGTCTACTTCTGACTCTTTGCGGTGCAGACCCTCTTCCTTGCGTTCCAAGGTTTCTACTTTGCGATCCAGAGATTCCTCTTTTTGTACAAGCCGTCTCTCCAAACGCTGGATTTCGTTGCGGCGTTCCCTGATCTCTTTCTCACCTTCGTTGCGCAGCTGCATTACTTCTTCCTTGGCTGCAACCACTGCCTCGCGCTTTTTCGCTTCTGCATCCTTTTGCGCTGCGGCAACTAGGCGTTTCGCTTCTTCCTCCGCGCTGCCGATAGTTTTCTCAGCAATATTCCTGCGCACCATGTAACCGGCTCCCGCGCCGATTCCCAGACCAAGCAAACCTACCAGAACCATAATCACATTATTATCCATTACTTCACCCCCTTTTCATGTCATTCGCACGTTCAAACAGCTTTTTTGATGGAAGCTAAGGCCGGGCGCGAACTGGACCTCTGCCAGGCGCAAAAAAAAGACCGGCAAAGCCGCTCTTGCGAACACTAACCACATGCCATATGCGGGCTAAAGTAAAATCAAGGTCTTCACAAGACCCAAACCTTTTCTTATATATCAAACAGCCACAAGCCGTCCCCCAAATATTTAAACCCTACCCCCAGAAAGGGAATGAGGGAAAATGGAGTCAGTTGGAAATCTATATATAAGAAACCCGCATCTGTGGATTAGCAATCCTAGACTAGCTTCTCTCCATTATTTTAAAAGAATTTGCAAATTCTGTCAAGTTAATAGCCCAAAATTACTCGCTTTCCGTAAACTCCGGCTCAATATCGCTTAAAACTGTCTTTACAGTTTCATAGGAAAAACCCCGCAGCAACAGCTTGGCTGCGATTTTCTGCATTGTTTTTAATCTTAATGTCCTGGCCGCCGTGTCGCCTGAAAGCTCGGGATTATGCCGCTGGGCCACGCGCCAGAGTTTCGCCGCCAGCCCTGCGGCGGCGGTCAATTCGTCTTTCCCGCTGTAATGTTCCTGCAGCCCCCGCTCAGCCACATCCCTGTCAATGCCCTTTTTACTCAGTTCATGCCTGAATAGCCGCCTTCCCGTTGGTTTTGACCTGCTCCGGATATAACTCTCCACGTAGGCCCGGTCATCCAGGTAGCCCATATCTTGCAGCCGTTCAAGGATTTGTGCCGTGATTGCAGTGTCAAAACCCTTCCGGGCCAGACGTTCCCCCAGTTCTTTTTGCGTGCGCATGCGGAAGCTCAATAGGCGCAGGGCGTAGCCCATGGCACGTTCATAGTCAGGGTCATTCATGAGGCCCTGCCCCCTTTGTTCGAGGTCCGGGTCGCTAATGCAGAGTGTCAAGGGGACAGTCCCCTTGACACTCTTAAAATTCGAGGCCCGGGGTGCCAAGTCCCGTGATCCGAATCTAAGTCACAGTGTACTCCTAAAACGCGTTGGTACCTGTTTCTTACTCCGTCTCGTCGCTGGCGCTGGCGCTGGCGTTCTTGACTGTGCCCAGGCTCAAACTCTGGCGGATTTTTTGCTCGATTTCAGCGGTAACCCCCGGGTTCTGCTTGAGATATTCCTTGACATTTTCCCGTCCCTGGCCAAGCCGGTCGCCGTTATAAGAATACCACGCGCCCGACTTGTTGATAATGTCCATGTCCGTGGCTACATCAATGATGCTTCCCTCACGGGAAATCCCCTCACCGTACATGATATCAAAATCGGCCTGTTTGAAGGGAGGCGCGACTTTGTTTTTTACCACCTTGACCCTGGTGCGGTTGCCCACCATATCCTGCCCCTGTTTCAGGGTTTCCACCCTGCGGACCTCCAGCCGGATGGTCGAGTAAAATTTCAGGGCGCGTCCCCCGGTGGTGGTCTCGGGACTACCGAACATCACCCCGACCTTTTCCCGGATCTGGTTGATAAACACCGCCGTGGTGCGGGATTTGCTGATAGCACCGGTCAGCTTGCGCAGGGCCTGGGACATCAGGCGGGCCTGCAGGCCGACGTGGGCATCTCCCATCTCCCCTTCAATTTCTGCCCGCGGCACCAGAGCCGCAACGCTGTCCACCACAATCACATCGATGGCGCCGCTGCGCACCAGTGCTTCACATATCTCCAAAGCCTGTTCGCCCGTATCGGGCTGGGCTACCAGGAGGTTGTCAATGTCAACACCCAGGGCTTTGGCATAGACCGGGTCAAGGGCATGTTCCGCATCAACAAAGGCGGCGCTGCCCCCCATCTTTTGAGCCTCGGCTATGATGTGCAGGGCAACCGTGGTTTTACCGGAAGACTCTGGTCCATAGACTTCGATTATCCTGCCGCGGGGCACGCCGCCAACTCCCAGGGCCAGGTCCAGGGCCAGGGAACCGGTCGGAATAACCTCAACCGTCATCTTGGCGGAGGCCTCTCCCAGCCTCATAATCGAACCTTTGCCAAACTGTTTTTCGATTTGAGCTAAAGCCATGTCAAGGGCTTTCGATTTGTCAGCGCCCAACATTCAATATCCTCCTCTTATAACAAAACATTTGTTCGCTTAAAACTCATTATAGGTTGTACACCAACATTTGTCAATTATCAATCTGCTTGGCTGTGTGCGAGCAGCAACCGTAATTTTCGCGGCATTTGCTTAAAATTCTACATTGAAGGCCTTTTCCCTGCTGAACTCCCCGGTAGGCCCATGGAAAAAGCCACAGAGCATCAGGCGCCGTGGCTTTTGAAAGGCTGCAATTCGGGCTAATGTTTTTTGACCACAAACCTGCCCTCCAGCACCAGCCAGTTTTGCGGGAAGTCATGCCCCAGTACCCAATAACTTACCCCCCGCAGGCCGTATTTGTTTACCAGTTTAAACTTGGCGTCCACACTGCGGGCATCCTCAAACCATACCTCGTGTTCCCGGCCGTTTCCATCGGTATAGCGGAAATGCGGCGATTGCAGGGTTTCATCGTAGCTGATGCCCACCCCGTGCACCGCAGCCAGCTGTATTGCCTCCTGCGGGCTCACAGTCCGGGCCCAGGGACCTCCGGGTACGTAGGGGAGGGTCCAGTCATAGCCGTACAAGGGCATACCCATCATGATTTTCTTGCGCGGAATGGCTGTCACGGCATAATCCAGCACTTCCTGCACCTTATCGATCGGCGCTACGGCATAAGGCGGGCCGCCGGACCAGCCCCACTCATAAGTCATGATTACCACATAATCGGCAGCCCGGCCGTGCGCCCGGTAATCATGGGCGCCATACCATTCGCCTGTCTGCCAATCTCCGGTCTTTGGCGCAAGGGCCGTGGAGAACGGATAGCCTGCTGCCCGCATGCGGTTGGCCACATCATCCAGGAAGTGGTTCAAGAGCTGGCGGTCCTCCGGCCTTACCCGTTCGAAGTCGATATTAAGCCCATAGTAGCCCCTGGAACGCAGGTGAACAAAGATATTCTGAATCAATCGCTCTTTCACCTGGGGCTCGACCATAACGGCATGTGCCAGATCTGGACTGAAATTTCTGCCATCGAAATTGGTTACAACCAGTACCGGCGAAACACCTACAGAGCGTGCGGCATCCACGATAGCCCGGTCATCAGGCCCTACGATGTCCCCGGTTAGGGTAACGTGATAACTGAACACAGTCAGGTATGTAAGATCCCTGCCCACCTCCAGGACCGGGGCGGTAGGATCCGCTGGAACTGCCATGGGGTCGATATAAGCATTGACTTCAATGGTTCTGGCCGGCCCGCGGACTACCGGCACCTGAATAATCTGGCCCACCCGCAGCTTGTTGGGGTCAACCCCGGGATTGACCGCCATTATTTCCTGTACCCTGATTTTACGGTTTTTGGCAATCAGCCACATGGTTTCCCCGGCTTTGATTACGTGGGGCGCTGTTTGCGCTGGGATAACAATGGTCTGTCCGGGCACCAAATTGTTCGGGTTGGGTATTTTGTTAACCCTGGCAATCTCACCGGGCGCCATGCCGAAGCGGCGGCCGATGGACCAAAGGTTATCGCCAGGCCTGACTACATAAATCTGCACATCTTCGCCTCCCGCAGAATATCTCCTTACAAAATATTCAGCTGACGGGGGCAAATGTACACTGATTTCAAACCGAATCACTAAAAAGCTAAGAACCTTGGAGTTTTGCCAAGGTCCTTGTACTTAAGACGGGTATAGACTTACAGCAGTCCCTGCGCCTAAGAGCGGGCTTTGGCCGGTTCCACACTGACCTTTTTCCCTTTAATCAGGTTGTGGTGCATAGTGTACATGACCCGCGCAGCCACATCTTCCGGCACTTCCACAAAAGTGAACTTGTCATAGATATTGATCATCCCGATAATGTTGCCGGGGATATTGGCCTCTTCCGCAATCGCCCGCACGATATCCTGGGGCTTGATCTGGTTGGAGCGGCCGATATTGATGAACAGCCGCACCATTCCCTGCCTGGCCCCGGTGTTGCCGAAGTTGATTTCTTCTTCTTGTTCAATTTCCGGCTCCCGTACATCCATGCCTTCCACCGCGTATTTAAGGGCGGCGGCAGCCACCTCCACCGAATCATACTCTTCCATGAGCTCGGTCACCAGATTGCGGTAAGAGGTTAAATGCCCATCCCCCATGATTTTCACCAGATGTCCGCGCAGGGTTTCCAACTGGCGCTCGGCCAAATCAGCCTGGGTAGGCAGTTCCTGCCGCCGGATGCGGGTCTTGACAAGTTTCTCAATCAGGCGAAGCTGGCGGTATTCCCTGGGGGTCACCAGGGTAATGGCCTGGCCCTTTTTCCCGGCCCTGCCGGTACGGCCGATACGGTGTACGTAGGACTCGGGATCCTGGGGGATGTCGTAATTGATTACATGTGTGACATTTTCAATGTCCAGCCCCCTGGCCGCCACATCTGTGGCTACCAAAAGCTCGGCTTTCCCCTCCCTGAAACGCTTCATCACCCGGTCCCGCTGGGTCTGGCTGAGGTCCCCGTGCAGACCGTTGGCAAAGTAGCCCCTGCTTTCCAGGGCAGCCACCAGTTCATCCACCCCACGCTTCGTGCGGCAGAAAATAATGGCCTGGCGGATGTCTTCCATATCAATCACCCGGGCCAGAGCATCCACCTTGCTCTTATCCCTGGCCTCATAGAACACCTGATCAATCTGGGGCACGGTTAGTTCATCCCGGCTCACCGAAATGGTCACCGGATTTTTCATGAATTTGCCGGCCAGCTTGCGGATCTCATAGGGCATGGTAGCCGAGAAGAGCAGAGTCTGCCGTTCTTCCGGGGTCTTGCTCAGGATGCTCTCGATATCTTCGATGAAGCCCATGTCCAGCATCTCGTCTGCTTCGTCCAGGACCACGAACTTGATGTGCTGCAGTTTCAGAGTACCGCGGTTTAGATGGTCCAAAACCCGGCCCGGGGTGCCGATGGCAACATGGGCGCCGAAGCGCAGGGCCCGGATTTGCCTGTCGATGGGCTGCCCGCCGTATATTGGCACTGTCTTAATGTGTTTGTGCCTGCCGATCTTGGCAAGCTCTTCAGAGACCTGGATGGCCAATTCCCGGGTCGGGGCCAGGATAATTGCCTGAACCTGGTTAAACCGGGGGTTGAGCATCTCCACGATCGGAATGCCGAAAGCTGCGGTTTTGCCTGTCCCTGTCTGGGCCTGACCCAAGACATCTGTTCCCTCCAGGATCACCGGGATAACCTGGGCTTGAATTGGGGACGGTTCCTCAAAGCCCATATCGGAAACAGCCTGAAAGACTTGGCGGCTCAGCTCAAGCTCGCCAAAAAAGTTGGTTCTGGTTTCTGTCATGTAGTTTAATGAATCTCCTTTCTAATTGGCTCTACCCCGCATCAGGTAAAGCCGGACCCAGTTAAGGGCCGCGTTAACGGTTAAGGCGCGAATCCCCTCGCGATTGCCAAAGAAATTAAAGGCTTGAGCTTGTGTTTCCTCCGGCGTCGCCAGCCCCACATACACCAGCCCGACGGGCTTTTCCTCTGACCCCCCGCCGGGGCCGGCAATGCCGGTGGAGGACACGGCTAAATCGGTTCCGGCCTGCAGCCTGGCCCCTGCCGCCATTTCCATCGCGGTCTCGGAGCTGACAGCGCCGTACTTTTCCAGGGTCTCCCGTCGCACTCCCAGGAGCTTGTGCTTCAACTCATTCCTGTAGGTGTTAAAACCGCCCAGATAATAGGCAGAGCTGCCGGCAACCGCGGTAATCGTCCCGCCGATTAACCCCCCCGTGCAGGACTCGGCAGTCGAGATGGTCATACCTGCTTTGGAGAGCAGCTCGCCGACCGCTCCGGCCATGGTGAGATCACCGCTGGCAAAAATCTTATCTCCCAGTTCGTGCCTGATCTTCTTCTCCAGGGCATCAAGCGCCTGCCAAGCTTCCTCTTCGCTGGGGGAAGTGGCAGAGATGCGCAGGTGGAGTTCGGCAGGCTTGGCCAAAAGAGCAACGGTCAGGTTAGAATGCCCCGTCAGCATACCGGCGAGAATTTCATCAACCTGGGCCTCATTCATTCCGAAAATCTTAAGCGCTCTGGCTTTGATCACTTCCGGAGCTGATTTGGTTCTATCCTTCAGGTAGGGTTCCACCGTCTCTTCAAACATCGGGAGCATCTCGGCGGGTGGGCCGGGCAGAATGACAACGGTCTTGTCCCCTTTTTCCACAATAGCGCCGGGAGCCGTACCCAAATGATTGGGAATCACCTTGCTGCCTGCGGGAAAATAGGCCTGTTTCAGGTTGCTCTCGGGCATATCCCGCCCCAGTTTGGCGAAAAACGTCTTAACCCCTGCCAGACTTTCCGCGTGAACTTCGAGTGCCAAATTCCAAACCTTACACACCGCCTGTTTGGTCAAATCATCGAGGGTGGGACCCAAGCCGCCGGTTGTAATCACCAGGTCGGCCCGGTCCAGGGCGGAGCGCAAAACCTGTTCCATCCTCTCCGTATTATCACCCACGGTGGTATGGTAATAAACATTAATGCCGAGGGAAGAAAGTCTTTGCGACAAGTAATGGGCGTTGGTATTTAAGGTCTGGCCCAGGAGCAGTTCGGTACCGGTTGAAATCAATTCGGCCTTCACGCTATTTTACCACCTTCCTTGGTATGCTGCAATCTTAACACCAACACTATCACTATTATGTCCCGCAGGAAACAGGTTCGCCTCATTTTTTTGTCAGAAGGTTACTATTTTTCCCCTCCCAAAACGTTAAATCTGAGTGGGTTAAAAAAAAGGATACCCAACAGCCTTCCGGCTATTGGACATCCCCGCTCAATCTGTTACTGCCTCAACTGGCAGCCTTGAGACTATTCAGACACTGGCGCAGTTCCTCACCTGTAATGTTTTCTTTGTCCTCCAGAATCTTAACTACTTCCTGGAAGGCCGTTAGGTACTCCTGCAGCAGGATGCGGGTTTTTTCTTCCAGGTCGCGCAGAATCTCCGTCGAAGCGTCATGCAGCCTTTCCTGGGGCAGTTGTTCCAATTCCACCACCCCGAGGGATGACATCCCCGCCGCAATCATGTGCCTGACCAGGTTCATGGTCTGGCCGTAGTCTCCGGCAGCGCCGGTACTGCGGTCGCCCAACACCAATTCCTCTGCCAGCGCCCCGGCAAGGGCAATCTTAATCCGGTTTTCCAAAGCGGTCTGGGTATAAAGATAGGTGTCGTCTTCAGGATTGTGGCGCACATATCCCAAGGCCTTGCCGCGCGGCCGGATGGTCACGGTTGAAACGGAATTGGGGTTGACCAGTTCACCCACCAGGGCATGGCCTGCCTCATGCACCGCAACCCTTTTGAGATCAGATGGGCTTGGCTTGCGGTCCGATTTTTCCCCCATTATCACCTTGTCGATACCTTCGCGCAAGTGGCTCTGACAGATCTTGTCAGTCTGTTCCCTAAGAGCGAAAATAGCGGCCTCATTGGTAAGGCTCTCCAGATGAGCGCCGGAAAAGCCGAAGGTTTCATGTGCAACCTGCTCCAGGTCCACATCATCAGCCAAAGGCTTGTTGCGGGTATGAATCAGCAGGATTGATTTGCGGCCGTCTTTGTCCGGCAAATCAACCTTTACCTGACGGTCAAAGCGTCCGGGACGCATCAGTGCCTCATCCAAAGTATCCACTCTGTTGGTGGCGCCCACAACCAGAATTTGCACCTGGCCGTCGCTTTTCAGCCCGTCCATTTCCACCAAAAGCTGATTCAAGGTCTGGTCATACTCATGGTGGCTGACGTTGGAACCACGTTTGCCGCCCAGGATATCTATTTCATCGATGAAGATTATAGCGCTGTTTTTCTTCAATTTCTGGGCCCGTTCCCGCGCCGTTCTGAACAAGGTCCTGACCCTTTCCGCGCCGACCCCCGCATACATTTGAATGAACTCGCTGCCGGACACAGCAAGAAAGACCGAGTCGGTGAAACTGGCGGCGGCTTTGGCCAAGAGGGTTTTTCCGGTTCCCGGCGGTCCCGCCAGTAAAATCCCCTTGAGGGGACGAATGCCCAGCTTCTTAATCTTTTCCCGCTCCAGGATAAACTCCAGGGCCTCTTTCAGTTCCCCAATGGCTGCGTTCTGCCCGCCAATCATGTCAAAGGTAAAGTCAGCGCTGCCCGAATATTCCATTTTCCGGGCATTGCCGCCCAGTCCCACGCCGTTGCGGTTGAGCAAAAGCCATATTGACCCCCCCAGTGCGGCCAGCACGAGAAGAGGAAACACGTTATAGCCTAACAGGGCCAAAAAGGCGACAACTGCCAACCCTACTCCGAGAAAAACTTCCTTTAGCATACTTCACCGCCTTCCAAAAAACCTTCCCACTCACCCATCGGTCGAAATCAGGCTTTTTCCCTGCTGCCGCGGAAATACCTGGTACAGGTATTTGTCCCCCTGCTGAAATTGCAGGTAAATATAGTCCGAATCCATGTATACCCCATAGCTGTCCAGTTTGGCTTCCTTAGCCGCAGCATAAAATTCTTTCTGCATGGCAGTGAAGTCACCCTGAACCAGAGCTTCTTCAACGCCAAACCTGACCTTGTCTAACAGAGCCTGCAGGGCCGGACTCCGGTTGTCCTTGAGTATGAGCCTGGAGTTACCGGCAGCCTCCAGCAGTTCGCTGCAGGTTGCTTTGAGATTGGGCACAGACTTGAGGCTTACTTCGATATTAGAGTTTGAACCCATTGTAACCTTGCTCACGCCCTGGACTGCCGCCAGTTTGGCGGCTACAGGCTGATCAAGCACAAATCTTTTCCAGGTTAATTGAATGCCGATAAGCGCGCCAAGGGTCACCAGGGCCACCAAAATCACGAACCCTGCCCGCTGCAGCTTGAGATCCACCGGAATCACCCCTTTCTATCCATCAATGCACTGGTAAACGTAAAAACAAAAAAACAAACCAAGAAACCGGCCAAACTTTTGCCTTTTTTGCTGACTAAAGCAAAGAATTTACAGCAAGAGTTCAATTTTTGACTTAAATCATTATAACATAACCTGTACATTCTTTTGTTTGTAAAGAATTGGTTAAACCAGATTAAGAATTTCCAGTCCCATTTGTTTGATTGCCGCTCACAGCCTGACTTTTCGTCACCAGGAAGCGGCACAAAAAATAAGCCTTGTTTGCCCCCGACGGGTAAACAAGGCTTATTTCTAATGAGTTAACAGATTTGTTTATTCCATCAGTCACAGAGTGTCAAGGGGACAGTCCCCTTGACACTTTTTTCGGGCCAGCGCCGCCTCAAAAGAAGCAAGCAGGAATCTGACTCCTGACTTCCGGCTTCCTCTTCCTCAAGCACGTTATTTTCGCCGCGGACGCCGGCTAAACCTGAATTTCCGCCGTTTTGGTTTTTCTGCCGAGCGCAGGAATTTCCGCCCCTTAATCAGATAGTCCAAACCGGAAATCACCGTAAATACCAAGGCCACGTAAATGAACCAGCCGCTGAGTCTGATACCGATCAGGCTCAGGGGCCAATCATGCAGGAGATAGGCTGAAATGGCGATGATCTGGGTCACAGTTTTGACTTTCCCCAGCTTGCTGGCCGGAATTACCACCTGGTCAGCAGCGGCTATAGCCCTGAGGCCTGTAACCGCGAACTCCCGGCTGATAATCACCCACGCGATCCAAGCGGGCACCAACTGCAGCTCGACCAGCGAAATCAGGGCCGCCGAGACCAGCAATTTGTCCGCCAGGGGATCCATAAACTGCCCCAGGCGCGTTACCTGCTTGCGCTTTCTGGCAACATACCCGTCCAGACCGTCCGTAAGCGACGCCAACAGAAATATAGCCGCTGCCACGAAACTTTGGCTGTAAAAAAACTCCTGGCCCTTGGGCAGCCTGAGCAGCAGGAATACCATAAAAACCGGGATCAGGATTATGCGGGCCAAAGTCAATCTGTTTGGCAGGTTCATGGAGCAACCTCTCCAATCAAATCATAAGTGTCCACTGCGGTAATCCGAACGTTAACTATCTGCCCGGCGTGTACAGCCGGACCGGTAAAAAAGACTTGTCCGTCTATCTCCGGTGCGTCCCGCTCGGTCCTCCCCACGTAAGGACGCTGCGGGTCGCCTGTCAACCCCTCAACCAAAACCTTTACTGTCCTGCCAATCCACCTGGCGTTGATTTCGGCCGAGACGGCGCTTTGCAAACTCATCAGACGGTCCAGGCGTTCCTCTTTGATGTCCTCGGCAATCTGGTCTTCCCTCTCCCCGGCCGGGGTCCCTTCTTCCTGGGAATAGGTGAAAACGCCTACCCGGTCGAACCGCACCCGCTGCACAAAGTCCAACAAGTTTTGAAAGTTCTCTTCCGTTTCGCCCGGAAAACCCACGATAAAGGTGGTGCGCAGGGCAAGTTCAGGCATGGCACGGCGCAGCCGGTCAATCAGGTCTTCCACTTCGGAGATCTTTCCCCTGCGGTGCATGGACTTAAGTATTGCATCATCCGCATGCTGCAGCGGCAGGTCCACATACTTGCAAACTTTGGGTTCGGCTGCCATGACATCAATCAATTCCTGAGAAAAATAGGTCGGATAGCAGTACAAAAGCCTGATCCATTCAATCCCTTCAACCGGGGCCAGCTGCCGGATGAGATCCGGCAGCCGGTATTGGCCATACAGGTCCCGGCCGTAACTGGTTGTATCCTGAGCGATCAGGAGAATTTCTTTGACTCCGGACAAGGCCAGATCTTTTACTTCAGCCACAATTGAGTCTATGGGCCGGCTGCGAAAAGAGCCCCTCATTTCCGGAATGACGCAATAAGAGCAGCGGTTGTCGCAACCCTCAGCCACTTTGACATAAGCGCTGTAACCAGGAGTCAGGCGCACACGGGGCGCCTCATGGTCATAAAGAAACTTGGGTGTGTCAACCAGATCTACTCTTTCACCCTCCAGGGCTCTGCGGACTATTTCCGCTATCCGGTACACTTCTCCGGTACCGGCTATCCCGTCAAGCTCCGGAATCTCCGCCCGGAGCTCGTCTTTGTATTTTTGAGCCAGGCATCCTGCCGCAAGCAAGGCGCGGCATTTGCCCTTTTCCTTAAACTGGGCCATCTCCAGGATGGTATTTACAGACTCTTCCTTGGCGGCATTGATAAAACCGCAGGTGTTGACCACGATGACATCGGCCGCGGCCGGGTTTTCCTCAACTTGAAAGTCGGAGCGGTTGAGAATTCCCAGCATGACCTCACTGTCAACCAGGTTCTTGGCGCAGCCCAGACTGACTACTGCAACTTTGAGCGACAAAACAGCACCTTCTAGCCATGATTTAACCTGAAAATCGCCGGAATTCCGTCCGCATCTTAACTCCCGGCAGGGGGCTCGCATATCTTCACTTAGTATAATACAGGGCGTGAACCAGTGTCAAAGACAATTTCCCCAGTCTAAACATTCCTCAGACCCCTGGTTTCCGGCTTCTGCGGCCCCGTTCCGGTACCGCGCTCTTTGCTCCCGCGCTTCTGCGACCTCTGGCGTTTTTGGACCCATCGGTCTTTCCTGCCGCTGGCAAACCTTTAGCCTGCTCAGTCTTGCCTTTGGGCGGGGGGATGAGGCTTTTGGGACCGTACCCGATCAAATCCCTCCGGCCCGCTTTCTGCAGCGCTTCCAGCACCAGCCTGTAGTTTTTGGGGTTTCTGTATTGGAGCAGAGCCCTCTGCATGGCTTTTTCGTGCGGGTTTTTGGGGACATATACCTTTTCCATGTTTCTCGGGTCAAGCCCTGTATAATACATGCAGGTGGATAAGGTTCCCGGGGTTGGGATGAAGTCCTGCACCTGTTCCGGATTATAGCCCATGTCCCGGATGTATTCAGCTAATTCCACAGCTTCCCGCAACCCACTGCCGGGGTGACTGGACATAAAATAGGGTACGAGGTACTGCTCTTTGCCTAATTGTCTCGACGTTGCAAAATACTCGCTGACGAAGCTGTCATAAACCCGGCGTCCCGGTTTGCCCATTTTTTCCAGAACCTTGGCGGAGATGTGTTCGGGAGCCACCTTCAATTGCCCGCTGACGTGGTGCTCGCACAATTCGCGCAGAAATTCCCGGGAAGAGTCAGCCAGGACATAGTCATAGCGTACTCCGGAGCGCACAAACACCTTTTTTATACCCGGAAGCTTTCTCAGTTCCCGCAGCAGGGACAGGTAGTCGGCGTGGTCAACCACCAACTCCTGGCACGGCCTGGGAAAAAGGCACTGCCGGTGGGCACAAGCGCCCCTTTGGGTCTGATGCGAACAGGCGGGCTGGCGGAAATTGGCCGTAGGCCCGCCCACATCGTGGATATATCCTTTGAACCTCGGATTCCAGGTGAATTTCTTCGCTTCAGTGATGATTGACTCCCGGCTGCGGCTCTGGATGATCCGGCCCTGGTGAAAAGTCAGCGCGCAGAAAGAGCACGACCCAAAACAGCCCCGGGAACTGACCAGGCTGAATTCCACCTCTTCGATCGCCGGCACTCCCCCTTGAACTTCGTAGACCGGGTGGTATGTGCCCATATAAGGCAGGGCATAAACAGCGTCCAATTCGCCTTGCGTCAGGGGTCTTGCCGGAGGGGTTTGAACTACATAGACGTCAGCGTGAGGCTGAACCAGGGTTTTGCCCCTAACCGGATCCTGGTTGTTGTACTGGAGCATGAAAGCCTCGGCATATTTCCCTTTGTCACGGGCCGTCTCCTCGTAACCGGCCAGCATCAGATTGTTTTCCAACCCTTCCAGGCTGTTGGCGGTATAGACAATACCCCGGATGTTGCTAAGTTCCTCTATGGACCTGCCCTCTTTCAGCCCCAGGGCAATTTGTCTGATTGCCTGCTCACCCATGCCGTAAACAAGTAAATCCGCCTTGCCGTCTACCAGAACCGAACGGCGCACCTGGTCCGACCAGTAGTCGTAATGGGCAAACCGCCTGAGACTGGCTTCAATCCCGCCCATAATCACCGGCGCTCCTTTAAAGGCTTCCCGGCAGCGGTTGGCGTAGACAATCGATGCCCGGTCCGGCCTTAGCCCTGCCTGGCCGCCGGGGGAATAGGCATCCCGGGAACGGCGTTTTTTGGCGGCGCTGTAGTGATTGACCATGGAGTCAATATTGCCGGAAGTAACCAGCCAGCCCAGACGGGGCCTGCCCAGGCGCTGAAAATCCTTACGGTTGCGCCAGTCAGGCTGGGCGATAATTCCCACTCTGTAGCCTTCCTTCTCCAGTATCCGGCTGATGATGGCGGCGCCGAAACTGGGGTGGTCAACGTAGGCATCACCGGTCACCAGGATAAAGTCGAGCGCATCCCAGCCCCTTTTCTGCATGTCTTCCTTTGAGATCGGCAAGAAATCTTTTGCAGCCATGCTTTCTCCAATTCTGACTTCTGACTCCTGCCCTGTAACATCGAAAGAAAGTGACCTGTCAAGATTCGGCAGGATTTGCTAGGACGTCCAGAACCGTCCCCGTTGTCCTATATTCTTTCCTGAGGTAAAACAAAAAGTCCCGCAAGGGACCTTTCGGATTTAGCGGTAATTTACGAACTGGATTTCGAAACCCAGATCCTGTTGTTTTAACATGCTGATCACGGCCTGCAGATCATCCTTGTTCTTGCCGGTGACCCTGATCTGATCGCCCTGAATGGAGCCGTTGACTTTGATCTTGCTGTCTTTGATCAGCTTGTTGATTTTTTTGGCCTTGTCCTGGTCAATGCCTTGGACAATGTTTGCCTCCTGGCGGACAGTGTCCCCTGCAGCCGGCTGAACCTTGCCGTAGGATAGGGACCTCAGGGATACGCCCCGCTTGACCAATTTGCTTTCCAGAATGTCCACCACGTTCTGCAGCTTGAAGTCATCGTCGGAAATCAGCACAATTTTGTCCTGTTCCAGCCGGATTTCACTTTTGCTTCCCTTAAAATCAAAGCGCTGCTCAATCTCTTTTTCGGCCTGGTGGATGGCGTTGGTCACTTCCGGCATCTCAACCACTGAAACGATATCGAAGGAACTCTCTTTTGCCATAGTTTTAACACCTCGCTGCATTTAGTTGATCCAACCGTGAGACTCCCACTTCTATAAGTGGGAGTGGTTCCCCGTGCTCTGCTTCGGTGGGGGTAGACTCCCCCACCGAAGTCTCGATGTTCAACTTCAGTTGAACGAGTTCACTGCTTACTGGGGAATGTCCTTGCCGGTCAGAATCTTGTTATGTATGGTCTGTCCCGGTCCTCCCAACGCCGGTAACGGTTTGCCGTTTAACACCAGGCTGACGCCGCCTGCGTTGCCGACGCTTACCAGCTCTATGCTGCTATTGGCCTTGAAGTTGCTGGTTGAACCGGCATTCCCGAATCCCCTGAATACTTGTTGACCGTCTGCCTTGATTTCCAACCAACACCTGGCGCTAAACTTTAAGTCCAGGGAAAGACCGCTTACCTGCGGGGTTGCTGTAGGTGGGGTCACACTGGGAACAGGCTTGGGCTGCGGCTTTTCGGGATTGGTGGCCGCAGGGGTGGTGGTCGGAGGTCTTTGCTCTGCCGGCCTGGCGCTTTTCCAAACCCAATCTACCCCAAACAGGGTAATCAGAGCTAAAATGCACAGGCCCGCAATCAACAACCCCCTTGGGATTGAAAGCCGGCGTTCTCGGGCCAGGGGTTCAACCGGTTTGATTACTTCCTCGGGTTTGGCCGAGGCAGCCTTGAACTCTTCCACAAGTTCCTGGGCATCCAGACCCAGCGTCCGGGCGTAGGTGCGCAAAAACCCTACCACATACGTATTCCCGGGCAGGAGCTCATAGTTTTCATCTTCCAAAGCCTTGAGGTAATGTGTGCGGATTTTGGTAATTTCCTCCACATCGGCCAGGCTGAGACCTTTGCGTTGGCGCGCTTCTCGTAAGCTATGTCCAATCGATTCCATAAGTACCTCCCTGCCAGTTTAACTTAAGTCAAAGGCAGAAAAACTGGATGAGATTTCCTGGAGCTTTATTTCCTGTCCAGCGTGGTGCCGCAACTCGATAACCAAATCGAACAATTCAATGGAATATCCTCCGTCCCGCACCAGAATGTCCGGATGTTCCACAATCTTTAACCCTGTCCCACGCAAGATTTGCGCCAGCAATTCCCGGTGAGCCGGTGTGCCCCGCGTCGTGCTGGTGATCGCGTCAATTAAAAAAATCGTCTCTGCGGCGCTTTCATCCTCTGCCAACTGGGTGCGCATTGTTTGCCTGATAATTGTAGAAGAAACCAGGGTCCATTTTTTATTGGCGTAGACGCAAGCGGCAATCGATGCTTCGCTTTTTCCTACCCTGGGCATTCCCCTGATGCCGATAACCTTGTTGCCGCCCTCTTTAAGAATATCACCCAGGAAGTTGATCAACAAACCCAACTCCTCCCTGACAAAGCAATAGGTAGGAGGGGTGGTCGCGGCTATCTTCAGCCTCTTGCCGTGCTTCAAGGCAATCATGTCCAGGAGTGTTGGTTCCCGCAGCGCTGTCAGCCTGATACTCTGAACCTGCACCAGGGTTTGGGCCAGAACCTTAATCTTTTCTCGTTCCCGGCATTCGATTAAAAATCCCCTGCGGCTTTCGCCGATGCTGTTCACCTGAAGAATGTTGAGGTTTAACATACCCAGCAGGTTAGTGACAGAGCTCAGCAAGCCAGGCCGGTTAACCTTTATGTCGTACTCAAGATACAGTTTTTCCACCGGCATCCTCCAACTTGTCCAAAAAGTCCCCCACCTGCTGCAGCGCCCTATCCGGGTCTGCCATGGAGATAGACGCGTGGTATCCTGGGTGAGGTTGGTTAGGATACCCGTACAACGGGTCATAGTATTCTTCCAGCAGCACGCGGACAAAGGGAGCATAGGCTCCCGCCTCTAACCAGGACTTCAGCTGCTCCACTTTTTCGTTGCCAAGCCGTTGGCGCAGGCGGTTTAGAGCTGTCTCCAATTCCGGTCCCGCGCCGCTAAAGGACGTATATTCCTCTACCAGCCGTTTCACCCTGTTCTCAATTGAATCATACACCAGAAGCTGCTTCCCCTGTTCCATATCCTGGTGCAGGGAATTGGGCAGTGTCACCCGGCCAATCCGTTTGCTCTCGCATTCCACCACAATCCACTTTGCCGGCTGCAGCGCCCTGATTTCTTCCGCCAGGTTGGCTTCAAATTTTTTCTGGCTCGGGGCCGGGCCCAAGCCAACAGCCCCAAAAACCGAACCACGGTTGTTCGCCAGCTTTTCCAGGTCAACAGCCGGTCTCCCTCGCAGCTGCAGGGCCTGAATCAGCTGAGTTTTTCCCGTACCGGTATTGCCCCGGATAACTACTACCCCGAAAGGCAAGGGGTCTTGCTGCCAAAACCGGACGATGGATTGACGGTAAGCCTTGTACCCTCCCGCCAGGCGGTAAGTCTTGATTCCCATCAAATCCATAATGCCGGCAACCGCCCTGCTGCGCATGCCGCCGCGCCAGCAAAAGAACACCAGCGGGCCCTTTTCTTCCAGCTCACGGCATTGCTTTAGCATAGTTGGAAGCTTTGGGGCCGCCAGAGACAACCCTAAGTCCTTAGCTGCCAAGGGGCTGACCTGTTTGTAGGCAGTTCCCACTTCCGCCCTTTCCTCATCTGAAAATAGGGGCAGGTTGACAGCCCCGGGGATAGTGGCCTCGGCAAATTCACTTTCTGAACGCACATCAACAAAAACAGGGTTGGTCAAACGGCCCAATCCCTCGACAGTAATCTCTTGAATCATCAATAGTTCCTCATTCAAAACCGTATTCGACGCATGTCTCGTAATTCCTGCTGTAATTATTTCAATTCACCAAATCCTGCCAAACCACTCAGGAATCGTGAATTTATTTTTGTCTTACGGCAGCCGATTTATTCCTGTGAGCCCGGGCGGCTAATGGCAGCACCAGGCGGGCAGCCGGATTGTCCCGCCTGAGGTCTACCGCCCGGTGGAGGCAGAGTTCATGGCAGCAGAGGCACTCGATACATTTGGTGTAATCGATTAGTTTCGTTCTGCTGTCTATAGCTTTGACAGGACAGCTGTCCACACAGGTCTGGCAGTTTTTGCAGCGTTTTGGATCAATCTTGGGACGGACTTTAAAAAACTTGATGATACTTTTAAGCACAAAACCCGAACCGCCCCTGCGCCTGGCAGCGGGAAGTTTAAAATCCGTGATTTGCGGCAGTTTTTCATAGTCGCCGCTCAGCCGGATTTTCTCCAGGTTTGCCTCACCCACCCCCAGCCTGGCTGCCTGGGCCAGGATCGGGACATCCTGCACCTTCAAACCCAACATCCCGATAGCCACTGCGTCCATGGCCAGGGCATCCTGGCTTAGGAGCAGATAGCCCAGCTGCCTGGCTTGTCCAGCGGTGGGCCCCGCTCCCTCCATGCCAATAACAGCATCCATGATATTCAGCTTAACACCGCAGGCCAAATGAATATCGGCAATAATCTCGCCAAAATCCTCCGGACCGGGAGCCAGGCGGTGATATTCGGCCTTGCGGAGCCCTGGTATGCAGCCAAAGACGTTTTTCACCGCCCCGGTATATATTGCCGCCGAATGGGCCTTGAATTTGGGCAGATTGATGACGACATCAGCATCCAATACCGGTTTGGCCAGGAAAAAGCTCTTGACAAAACGCCCCGTTCGACTGGGAACCTCCCTGGCGCCGGCCTGGTCAAAATTTATGAGTTTCGCTCCCTCTTCGGCGGCGACCGTCTCAAATCCGGCCACCTTCAGGGCTTTGGCGGTAGGGGCCATTCCCGCAATAGCTCCACCGGCGCTGTCTCCTACCCAGACTTCGCACCCCTGCTCCCGGCAAATGCGGATTAATGCCCGCACCAGTTCAGGGTGGGTAGTGGCAGCTTGCTGCGGTGGAACCGGGCCGATCAAATTCACCTTCAACAATACCTTTTGGCCAGGCTTGAGAAACTTACCCCAGCCTCCCAAAGGCTTAATACCCCGCTCCAAAGCCTGGCGGATTAATTCCGCGTCATAACTTTCACATTGCACCAGCGAGACTTCCGGCATAACCGAACCCCCTTTGCTCTTCTATATATTGTAACAATCTTTCCCGCACAATAAAAGAAGCCGCCCCGGAACATTCCCATACAAAAGGAGCCGGTCCCGGTGTTGTATCTTCACCCGGAACCAGCTCCAGATTCCAATGCCCCCAGATGCAGGCAGTTCAAGCACAAGCACAGCGCGAAGCCGCTGGTAGAGCGTAGTGCCCCAAAATCACAGCTGGCCCAGGTATTAGTTCTGCCAGAACCTGCTGCCACTTCCAAAGACCCCAGACAGAGGCAGTTCAAAAACAAGTATAGCGCGAAGGCTTTGCCGCCAAATTCAGCAGCACTTGGGGCCCCCACAAAATCTTTGCTTACAAAGCCTGCCCCATGATTTTGGGGGGTAGTTCAACTGCCTCGCAGCAGGAAGCCGCGGCGGGCAAGTTCCGCGCACGCTTGATCCAGGGTTTCCTCATCGGGCCCTTCGACGCTGTGCAGGTGCACCCCATTGGTCAGAGAACTGAGCAGGGAGGCGTCTGTTTCAGAGACTCTTTTGAGAAAGTCCCGTACATCCTTCCTGGTCCTCAAACCAAGAGGGCGAAAAATGCGGCCGTACACGGAGTGCTCCACTCCCACATCCAGCACCGTCACACCGAAATCCACCAGGGTGTTGAGTTCTTCTTCCGTGTCTGCCGGCACGTGACGGCTCATAATCACCCTTCTTACCCCCTGCAAAGGCGGCTGGGCCAGGTAAATGTACCCGCCCGGGGTGGCCATAATAGGTTCCTTTCTCGCCCGAAGCAGCGCTATGTCCTGGACAATCACCTGCCGGCTTACCCCGGTGAGCTTCGCCAGACCCGCAGCTTTGAGCGGTTGTTGGCTTTCTTTGAGCAGGCCCAGCAAGCGCGCCCGCCTGTCTTCCCCGGCTTGTCCGTCCTTGCGCAGCATATTAATCCACCTACTACCTTTTTCCTATTTATGAAAGCAGAAGCGTTCCGACAAGTCATCTACTACTCTGGATAAATTGGCTGCAAAGCTCAAAATATCCTGCACGGTTGTGTCAACTCCTACAGTTATGCGAAATCCCTGCGCAGCCTCGCCTGCAGCCTGACCCAAGGCCATGAGCACATGGGACGGTTCCCTGGAACCACTGGAGCAAGCAGCACCGGTACTGATGGCGATGCCCCGCTTTCCCATTTCAGACACAATGACCTGACCTTCAATGCCGCTGACTCCCAAGTTTACATGATGCGGCAGGCGCTGAGTAGGATGACCGTTCAGGTAGACGCCCGGGATCAGTAAAGCCCTGTTAATCAATTCGGTGCGCAGCGCCAAGAGACGCAGCAATTCGCGTTTGTATTCCTGCCCAGCCAGCTCAACAGCTTTGGCCAGGCCCATTATTGCCGGCACGTTTAAGGTTCCGGGCCGCAAACCGCGTTCCTGCCCGCCGCCGTACATGAGAGGTTCCAGTCTCACACCCGGTCCCACATACAAAAAACCAACCCCTTTAGGGCCGTACAGCTTATGCCCACTGACAGAAATTAGGTCGGCTCCGATCTCAGCTGCATCAACCCACACTTTGCCAAATGACTGAATGCAATCGCAGTGAAACAGAATTCCTTTTTGCCGCAATACAGGAGCCAGTTCTGCAACAGGCTGCAGCGTGCCTATTTCGTTATTTGCATGGCCCACCGAGACAAGCACTGTCTGCGGTGTCAGGCACTCCTGCCATTTCTCCCTGTCCAGCAAGCCGGTAGAATCCAGCGGAAAAAAATCAACGCCAAACCCTTCTTTCGCCAGGGCTGACATTGGTCCGAGCACAGACTTGTGTTCGATTGACGTTGTTACCAGGTGGTTGCCTCTTTTCCGCCGGGCCCGTGCTCCCCCAAGAATGGCCAGATTATTGGCTTCCGTTCCGCCGGAAGTAAAGACCACCTGCCGCGGGGAGACGCCAATTACCCTGCCGACCCGTTCCCGGGCCTCCTCCACCGCTGCTTTTACCCTAAGCCCAGCTTCATGGGGGCTGTGGGGATTCTCAAACTGAGCGGCAAAATAATGGGTCATCTCCTCCTGCACCTCTGGCCGCACCGGGGTCGTAGCAGCATAATCCATGTACAGCACCGCACTACCTCCCTTGGGTATGAGAAGTCAGAATTCAGGAGTCAGAATTCAGAATACTTCGAGCTGATAGAACAGTTATTTCGTTCTGGCCGCGATGCCTGAGTTACGATTTATCTCAGCAAAAGGCTGTTTTGTGATGATTTTAAAGCACAAACAGCTTATGTGTCAATACATGTGTCTTGACACCAGTGATGACATTTGATAAAACTGAAGAAAGGTTATTGCTGTCCGAGAATTCTGGAGTCAGGAGTCAGGAGTCAGAATTCAGACTCGTATCCTAGTTGATTCCTTCTGAATTCTGAGTTCCGACCTGTAAGATTGACCTGATAGAGATTGGAGTGATCGCCCGTGCGGGTAATAGAAACAGATTTTGTCATTGTCGGCGCAGGGATTGCCGGTCTGACCGCTGCCCTCTGGGCTGCTCAGCATGGCGAAGTGATTATTATCACCAAAGACCAGGCGCACAATTGCAACACTGCGCTGGCCCAGGGCGGTGTTGCAGCAGCCGTCGGCAAGAATGACTCGCCTGAGCTCCACTTGTCTGATACTCTTTCCGCAGGAGCCGGGGCCTGCCGGCCTGATGCGGTCAGGCTCCTGACCGGTGAAGCTCCCCAGGCAATTCAAACCTTGCTGGAATGGGGAGTACAATTTGACTTTACCGAGACAGGCGAGCTTGCTCTGGCCAGGGAAGGGGCTCACAGCCTGGCGAGGGTGCTGCACCATGGTGATAATACCGGCGCAGAAATCTGGCGGACCCTCTACCAAAAACTGCAGCAAACTGCAGGGATAAGCCTCCTGCCCCACACCTATGCCCTGGAACTCAGCCTGAATCAGGGGTGTTGTACCGGAGTCTTGGCCGAGTTCCAGGGTGAAATCACTCATTTCTCGTCCCGCGGGGTGGTACTTGCTGCCGGGGGCTGCGGACAGATATTTGGCCGCACCACCAATTCGTCTCCCAGCACTGGGGACGGCCTGGCTTTGGCCTGGCGCGCCGGGGCTGAACTTACGGACCTTGAGTTTATACAGTTCCATCCTACCGCTCTGGACCGGGGCTCTAATCCCCTTTTTCTCATCTCCGAGGCAGTGCGGGGAGAGGGAGCGGTTTTGGTGAACAGTCAGGGCGCCAAGTTTATGCCCGCATATCACCCCATGGCAGATCTGGCGCCACGGGATGTGGTCAGCAGGGCCATTGTGCAGGAACAATCCGAGGGCCGGGAAGTATTCCTGGATGCCACTGCTCTTGGCGCGAAATTTGCCAGGCGCTTCCCCAACATATACCGCACGCTTGTCGGCTACAACATCGACCCGCTCCATCAACCAATCCCGGTCACCCCGGCTGCTCACTTCATGATTGGGGGAATCAAGACCGACAGTTGGGGCCAAACCAACATCCGCGGGCTGCTGGCCTGTGGTGAAACCGCCGCCACAGGTGTCCACGGCGCCAACCGGCTGGCCAGCAATTCCCTGCTGGAGGGGCTTGTCTTCGGCCGGCGCGTAGCTCTGGTCCTGGCAAGACTTGAACATGCCAGACCGCTGCCGCAGCCTGCAGAATTCCCCGGGGCGAAAGCTCTTGACCCAGGTGACCCGCGGCTGACGGCACTGCAGGATACCATGTGGTCAAAAGTCGGTATCATCCGGGACGGCCACAAGCTGGAGGAAGCTTCCCGCACACTCCTGGAGCTTCAAGCAGGTGCGGAGGATTTTGAGCTGCACAACATGCTCCAGGTCGCAAGACTGATTACCTCGGCGGCTTTAAACCGGCCTGAGAGCCGGGGCAGCCACTTCCGCTCCGATTATCCGGTATCCAACCTGGCCTGGCAGCACAGACACTTTGTTCCCGGGAGGTTTTCCGCATGAACCCATTATTATATGAAGATATAGTCAGACGCGCTCTGCTGGAGGACATGGGTTTTCAGGACCTGACCACTGAAGCGGTGATTTCCGCTTCCTCCTCCGCTGCAGCTCAGTTCCTGGTCAAGGGACAAGGGGTTATTGCAGGCTTGGAGTTGGCAGCTATTGCCTTCCGGCTGCTCGACCCGGAAGCTAAGTTTACGGCATTTGTCCAGGACGGCGATGCGGTTGAAACCGGCCAAGTAGTTGCCAGTGTCACCGGGCGTACGCGGGCGCTCTTAAGCGCAGAGCGGACGGCCCTTAACCTCTTGCAGCGCCTTTCCGGCATCGCCTCGGTTACCCGCCAGGCCGTCAGAGCCGCAGCTGATTTTGATTGCCAGGTTATCGACACCCGCAAGACCACACCTGGGCTGAGAGCCCTGGAAAAATACGCTGTCAAGGTTGGCGGTGGGCGCAATCACCGTTTTGGCCTCTTTGACGCAGTTTTGATCAAGGACAACCATATCGCTGCCGCCGGCAGCGTCTCCAAAGCCGTGAACCTGGTCAGAGAGACGGTAGGTCCCATGGTTAAAATTGAGGTGGAAACTGAAAGCTTGTCCCAGGTGGAAGAAGCCTTGACTGGCGGAGCAGATGTGATCATGCTCGACAATATGAGCTGCCCTTTAATGCAGGAGGCAGTAAAGCTGATCGGCGGCAGGGCCCTGACAGAAGCTTCAGGAGGAATAACCCTTGCCACACTAAGGGAGGTGGCAAGCACCGGGGTAAAGCTCATTTCCCTGGGCTGGCTCACCCACTCGGCCCCTGCGCTGGACATAAGTTTGGACATCGCGGACTGAAACTGAGAGGGGGATGGGGTAATGAGCCTCATACAAGAACCACTGCCGTCAGAATACCTGGGTTTAAGCCAGGACGAAATGGACCGGCGTATCCGGCAAAATAAGTCCAGGCTGGGATCGAAGCTTGTAATTCTGGGACATCACTACCAGCGGGACGATGTAATCTGTTACGCTGACTACCGGGGTGACTCCCTGAAACTTTCCCAGCTAGCTGCCAGGGAACGTCAGGCGGAATACATCGTTTTTTGCGGCGTCCATTTTATGGCGGAAACCGCGGATGTTCTTACCTCGCCGCAGCAAAAAGTAATCCTGCCGGATTTGATGGCCGGCTGTTCCATGGCGGATATGGCTGAACTGGCCCAGGTGGAGGAATGCTGGGACAGCCTGGAAGCGGAGTACGGCAAGGAAATCATCCCGGTTACCTATGTCAACTCTACAGCGGATATCAAAGCCTTTTGCGGTCGTCACAGGGGAATGACCTGCACTTCTTCCAACGCAGGCCGGATTTTCGCCAGGCTTCTGCAGGAAGACCGAATCATCCTCTTCTTGCCCGATGAACATCTTGGCAGAAATACCGGACTCGAGTATGGCGTAAAACCTGAAGAAATGCTCTTGTGGGACCCTGAGGCCCAGGACAGGGAGCTGCCCGTCCAGCCGCCGCGTCTGGTGCTTTGGAACGGCTTTTGCTCGGTACACCAGAAATTTACGCCGGACCAGATAGATCAGATACGGAAAAAAAATGCAGGGATTAAGGTGCTGGTTCATCCGGAATGCAGCAGCGCTGTTGTCAGCAAGGCTGACCTGGCAGGCTCCACCGAATTCATCATTCGCACGGTTTCTGAATCCCCTGCGGGAAGCAGCTGGGCCGTAGGCACCGAGTTGAATCTGGTCAACCGCCTGGCTAAGGAGAACCCGGACAAGCAGGTGCTTTGCTTGAATGAAACAATGTGCCTCTGCGTTACCATGAACCGAATTGACAGGCCCCACTTGCTTTGGGCCCTGGACAACCTGGCCGCAGGCAGGGTGGGAAATCAAATCAAGATAGACCCGGCAACCGCGGGCGAGGCGAGACTGGCCCTGGACAGAATGCTTGAGATAAGCAGCTAGACGCTCCAAAAAATGCTTGCCAAAAGAGAAGGTAGAACGGACTTCTGTCCCTGCCTTCTCTTCACTTTTATGACGTACTGTTTGCCATATTTTTCACATATTACCCCCTACCGGCATGGTAAAAACATGAAAAATGCCGTTAAACTTCGTATTTGACCGTTTATCTTCATTATACCCCCCCTTGGTACCGGGACTAAGAAAATCAACTTGTACCTAGCCTGTTTAGATGCAAACAGGAGATAACTGCGAAAAACGACGTTTTTTGTCGTTCGCAAAAAATATCAAAAAAATGTATGCTCACTGTAGTAAGAGAAAATTTGTACAAAGGGGGTTTACGGAATGAGTTCTCAAAAACAGCGCAGCGTTGCGGCCAGGCAGACTACCTCTTCACGCGATGTGGAATGGGTGCCCAGCATATGCAACTTTTGCTCAACGGTCTGCAACGTGCGCGTTGGGGTAAAAACTGTGAACGGCAAGAAGACAGCTGTAAAAATCGAAGGCAACCCGGACAGTCCGCTTAATCGCGGCAAAACTTGTGCCCGGGGACAGGCAGGCCTGCGCCAAACCTATGACGCCGCCCGCCTGACCACACCGCTCATCCGGGTAGAGGGATCGAAACGAGGCGAGTGGAAGTTCCGTCCGGCCAGCTGGGAAGAAGCCTACGGCTATGTGATGCAGAAAATGCAGGAGCACCAGGTGCAGCCCTGGGAAATGAGCATGGTTGGCGGTTGGACATCCTGCGTGTTCTACATGCCTTTGGCTCTGTCCTTTGTCTTCTCCACCGGCATTCCCAACATCGTGGCTTCCCCCATGCAGCACTGTGTGGCTGCCGGTCACCTGGGAACCGATATGGTTACCGGAAATTTCAACATCCACGATGAAGTTCTCGCAGACTTCGAAAACTCAAAATACATTATCTTTTCCCTGGCCAACTCAGGCGTAGGCGCCGCTTCCACCAGCCGCCTGGTTCGCTTCGCCGAAGCCAAAAAGCGGGGCGCCAAAGTAATCGTCCTCGATCCGCGTTTGTCCGAAATGGCGGCGAAGGCCGATGAATGGCTGGCAATCAAGCCCGGCACCGATTCCGCTTTCTTCCTGGCCATGATTCATGTCATGCTACGCAAGGGGCTGTATGACAAGGAGTTTGTCACCAATCACACCAACATGCCCTTCCTGGCTGTCGAAAACCAGGGTATGGTCGTGCCCATGATGGAGTCCAACGAACAAGGTTATCCCACCGCTTTCTGGGTGCTGGATCAAATATCCGGCGAAGTCCGTAAATTGCCAGGGTACAGCAACAAGAACACTGTAGATGTGGACGGGAAAAACCTGCTGCCCGCTTTAGAAGTGCCCCAGGGCTTTGAAATGAACGGTCAGAAGCCCAAGACCATCTTCCAGTACATGCTCGAACAAACCGCCAAATTTACTCCTGCCTGGGCGGAAGTAGAGACCGGAATTCCCGCAGCAACCATCGAACGCATTGCAATTGAATTCGGTCAAACCCGCCCGGCCATGGTCGATCCGGGCTGGCACGGAGCCCGGTATGAGAATATCCTAAATACCCGCCGCTTGCAGGCTATCCTTCAGGCATTGGTTGGCGGACTGGATGTTCCCGGCGGCTGGCTGATGTCCGGGGAATACCGTGAAAAGCTGATGCACTTTATGCAAGCCATGCAAAAAGGAGAACAGACCAAGGTTCTTAACCTGCCTGGCATGCACTTCCCCCTGGCCGCAGCGGGCAAATTCTTTGATCCCAGCCAGTGGCCTCACGGTCGGCCTTCCTTCGCTATGGCCCATTCCATGGCAGAGAAAGCTGCAGGCCGCCCCGGCGTAATTTTCCCGGCCTTTTCGGACTTTGGTCTGGAGGAAGCTGTGGAAGGCAAGCTGATGTTTAACGGCGAACCCTACCGTATCAAAGCCCTGTTGATGAATGCAGCCAACCCCGTGCGTCATTTCTTCCCTGATTCCCGCTGGAAAAAACTGCTCACACACCCCAATATGGGACTGGTTGTGGCCATTGACATCCTCCCTTCCGATACGGCAGCTTATGCCGATGTCATTTTGCCGAATCAAAACTATATCGAACGGGACGAGCCCTTCATCTACGGCGCCGGTCCCTCCCCGGACCTCGCTATCACCACCCGCTTCAGCGCGGTAGAACCAAATCCAAACACCAAAGGCACCGCCGATATCCTGTTCGAATTTGCCATGGGCTTCGGCGCTTTGGACAAGTATATGGAAACCATCGCGAGCATCTCTTCGTATGACCTGAACGACATCAAAGAAGAAGTCGGTAAAGCCACGCAAGGCCAACAGACCTTTACCAGGGCAATCCGTAATGTTTCCTTTAAGCACCACGCCAAAAACCTGGGCATGACGCCTGAGCAGCTGGAAAAAACCTTGCGCGAAAAAGGCGTTTTGGTCCTGGAGCCGGTGGAAAAGCTCCTGGAACATGCCGCCATCGCCCGCCATCTCCCTGTGCCCACCCCGTCGGGCCGCATCGAAATCTATTCCCTGATGCTGGCGAGCTTTGTAATGCAGCAGGGCTACCGCGTAAACTGGGATCCCGGTCTGGTCTATTTCCCTCCCCGCTTGAACCAGGAAAAAAGAGCCAACGAGTTTAACTTCATCTACGGCAAGACGCCGACTGTTTCTTACGCTTCCACCAACTCCAACAACCCAATTCTGATGGCTCTCTCCAAAGACAAGGCTGATGAGTTTATGGGTTTGTGGATTCATCCCAAAAAGGCGGCTGCCCTGGACATCAAGACTGGTGACAATGTTACCCTCGAGAACACTCAGAGCGGGCAAAAGGTCCAAATCAAAGCCTTTGTCACCGACATGGTCCGTCCCGATACTGTGTTTATGTCCTCGTCTTTCGGAACGGAAAATCCGCTGCTGGAAAACAGCGCAGGCGTTGGCGCCGCCCTCAACAAAATAGTTCCTTATGAGGTAGAGCCCATCGTCAGCGCTTTCCGTTCACAAGAATTCACCGTCCGGGTGACGAAGTAAGGGAGGAAAAAACATGGCACGCCTCGGTATGGTTATTGATATGCGCTCCTGCGTCGGCTGCCAGGCCTGCAGCGCAGCCTGTTCACTGGAAAACCAAACGCCCTATTGGTCCGATAAATGGCGCACCCGGGTAAAGGATATCGAAAAGGGTGTGTATCCCAACACCGGACGGCACTTGGTTCCCACCATCTGCATGCACTGTGAGGACCCTGCCTGCATGGCGGTATGCCCGTCCAAAGCCACCTTTAAGAATGAAGACGGTTTTGTGCTGGTGGACTATGATACCTGTCTTGGCTGTAAAGCTTGTATGGCAGCCTGCCCCTACGGCGCCCGCTACGTCTATGACAAGGAAGATATCGCTGAAGCACGTGCCGTTTACGGGGACAGCGCTCAGCACCAGAAAGTGCACATTGACAAATGCACCTTCTGCCAGGACCGGATTGCCCGGGGGATGGAGCCGGCCTGCGCCGCCACCTGCCCCACCGCATCCCGCATGGTAGGAGACCTGGACGACCCCGGCAGCAGCGTTGCCAAGGCTGTCAGCAGCGGTCTGGCAAAGCCCCTGCGCCAGGACCTGGGAACCGGTCCCCGCATTTTCTACATCTATTAAGGGAGGGATTTTAAACTATGGCAAAACCCATGCACTTGGAACGCCAGGAGGCTTATGAATGGCCTGTAGCCGTCTACCTGTTCCTCGGCGGTTTTGGCGGGGCGCTGATTACTCTCGCCTTTGTCCTCCATTTCTTCAAGGCATCCGCATCCATGACCGGTCCGGCGGTTTTGAGCGGTTTGATCTTGTTCGCTCTCGCGGGCGCAGCCCTGGTTTTCTTTGATTTGGAGCGGCCGGTAAACGCAATTTATTCGCTCAACAACGCCAAAACCTCCGGCATCTCCTGGGACGTTATCCTGATAGCTCTAAACTTTGTCTCCGGCATCCTCTTTGTCCTGCCCGAATATGGCAGCATCGAGGCGCTAAACGGACTCGCCGGCGCTCTAGCGCCGTACCAGGCCTTGTTCGGCGCTATCGCTGCTATAGCCGGACTGCTCTTTCCCATCATCTCCGGCGGACTTTTGGCAGCGCCTGCTTCCATTCCGCTCTGGCATACTCCTGCCCTCCCCCTGCTCTTCCTGGTTACATCCTTTGCCTTAGGCCTCGCCTATTTAGGCAGCCTGTTTACCCTGAGCGGAACGGTCTATGCTTCCTTTACAGGCGGTATTCTGGCCCTGTCCCTCTTAACCGCGGGCATTTCCCTGGCTTATCTGGAACATACCCATAACGGACCTGTGGAAGCAAAGGAAGGCGCCCACCGCATGCTAAAGACCCCGCGCTTCATAGCGCTCTATTTCATCATCGGTTTGGCCTTCCCCCTGGCGCTGAGCGCCTACCTGCTCTTCACAGGCACAGTGCTGACTTGGGCCATGCCTGCCCTGGCCGTGTCCCTCTTCCTGGGAGGATTCGCTGTGCGCAACTGCGTTATCCTGAACGGCGTTCAAACCTACCCCTGGCCCTATTAACAAAGTTTCAGCAGGTTTTACGCACACGCTAATCAAAAAAAGGAGTGTGACTGCAATCGTTAGTCACACTCCTTTTTTTATACCTCAGGGTAGGCGTAATCCCTATTTGCTGTTGTCAATGATTGTTGTAAGCGCACTTTCAACCTCATTGGCAAAACCCTCGAGTTCCGGCTTCTGAAACATCTGCACCAGAGCGGTCGGCCGCAGCGTACTGATGACGGTTTTACCACCCTCAGTATGGATATTGATCCTGCAAGGCATGACCAGGCTGACAGCAATTTCAATTTCCGTGGCTGTATGGGCATATTTGGCATTACAAACCTCAACAATTTTTAGAGGTCCCCGCTCAAAACCTTTTTCTGCCAGAGTAGCTTGAACATCATGGACATGCTGTACCCGGAATCCATTGGCCTGGGTCTGGGCCTGTACGGCTGAGACCGCATCATCAAAGGATTTGTCGCTGGTCACTTGGTAAACAAAATCGTACATCATAAACCTCCTCGCTTACTCTCTATACCCCAGGGGGGTATTAAATTCTTAATGTAAATATAATACTTGCCCCCCTATTTTGCAAGTCCAATTTTTAAGATTTGCCAAAATTATTTTTCGATAACGAGTTCATATAAACATTGCTCGTATCTTGACTTGTTTTCGTCGTTGACAATCAGCCTGGACGATAGTAATCTCTAATTATACCCCCATGGGGTATATCTTGCTCTAACAGGAGGAACAGATGGAAAAAGTCATTCTCTTAAGCGATGTAGGTTTGGGAGGCAAGGATAACAAACTGGCGGTAAAGATGATGCGCGGTCTGTTGAAGGTCATGGGCCAGAAGGATTGGCAGCCAAAAGCCATCTTCTTTTTGGGCGAGGCAGTTCGGCTCTTGGCCGGGGAACACGACATGCTTGGACTCCTCACCGTGCTTGAAGCACGGGGCATAGAATTGCTGGCCTGCCGGGCTGCAGCAGAAGAACTGCAGCTTGCGGACCAGCTTAAAGCCGGCAAGCTCTCCTCCACCGGCATGCTCTTGGACCTGATGGCCAAACATGAAATCATCTCCCTTTGAAACCCAACCTTTTGCTGTCAGTGCCCCTTGTCATAGGGTTTGCCGTCAGCCGCCGGAGCATTGGCCCGTCCGATAAATCCGGCTAAAGCTATTATTGTCAATAAATATGGCAGCATGGAAAAGAAGGCCGGATTCACATACCTGATCATGCCGATGGACTGCCCGATAGCGTCCAGAGCATTGGCTGCTCCGAAAAAGATACAAGCTCCAAGGGCTCCCCAGGGGGTCCATTTGCCGAAAATCATAGCCGCCAGGGCAATGAACCCTTGACCCGCAATTGTTACTTCGGTAAATTCGGCGATGATGCCGATGGACACCGCTGCTCCACCGATGCCGGCCAGAACGCCGCTGACGATTACACAAATATAGCGAATCAGAAACACGTTTATTCCTACCGTATCAGCAGCCAGGGGATGTTCGCCCACTGCCCTGACTCTCAGGCCAAACGGCGTCTTGTACAGCACAAGCCAGGCCGCAAAGGTGAAAATAAAGGCCAGATAAACCGTGGGGTAGTTGTTAAACAAGGCTTCGCCAAAATAGGGTATCTTTGCCAGGCCGGGAACAGCCAGCTTGACCAGTTTGGTCTGAATATGAGGAGTCTGGCCGCCGCCAAAGATTTTATAGAGCATAAACATGGAAAACCCGTTGGCCATAAAGTTGATAGCCACTCCGCTTACCACTTGGTCCGCCCTGAATGTAACAGAAGCGACAGCGTGGAGCAGCGCCAAAATCCCCCCCGCCGCTCCAGCCAGAAACAGTCCTAACCAAGGGTTGCCCGTTGCGATGGATATTACCGCTGCAACAAAGGCTCCCATGGTCATCATGCCTTCGAGGCCTATGTTCACCACCCCGGACCGTTCCGAAAACATTCCTCCCAGGGCGGCAAAGGTCAATGGCGTGGCATAGAGGAGTGTGTTCCCCAGGAGAGTAGCCAGAATCGCGAGCATTAGGCTTCCCTCCTTTTCAACCGCAGCAGCCAGCGCACCATTTCTTTGGTTGCTACGAAAAAGACTATACCGGCAATAACCACCCGAATGATGGCATAGGGAACCTGGGTCTGATACTGCATCTGGATCGCGCCGGTTTTCAGGGCGCCGAACAGGAAGGCGCCAAACAGCACGCCGAAAGGATTGTTGTTTCCAATCAAAGCGACAGCAATCCCGTCGAATCCCACTCCTGGCAGGACCGGTGAGACGGCCATCCTGCCAAAAACCCCGAGTATCTCCACCGCTCCGCCTGCGCCCGCCACAGCCCCGCTGATCAGCATAGCCAGAACGATGTTTTTCGTGACATTTATGCCGCCGTATTGTGCTGCCATTGGATTGAACCCCACTGCCCGCACTTCATAACCCAGAGTGGTGCGGTAAAGGATAAAGGCAATCGCGACCATAAATAAGAGGGCAATCAGTATCCCCCAATGCACCCTCGCGCCGCCGGTCAGGTGCTTCAAGGCGACTATAGTCAGGTCCGCGCTCGGCGCTACATTGGCAGTCGCCTCCTGAGCCGTAACCCGGAAGTAATTGCGAATCAGGAAATTAACCAGGATGAGAGAAACATAATTAAGCATGATGGTAGTGATAACTTCGTGTACCCCAAACTTGCCCTTCAGCAGGCCGGGGATTGCGGCCCAGCACGCTCCAGCCAGGGCGCCTGCACCGATTGCCAGCATCACGTGAATTAGCCAGGGCAGCCCGGGCAGTGCGGCCCCTACCAAGGCTCCAGCCAGCATTCCCAAGACGAACTGGCCTTCCACCCCGATGTTGAACAAACCGGTCTTAAACGCAAAGGCGACAGCCAGTCCCGTATAAATCAAAGGTGTCATCGAGCGTATAGTTTCACCAAAGGAAAAACTGTCGCCAAAAATTCCTGCAAAGAGTCCCCGGTAACCTTGTACAGGGCTATATCCCATCCAGACCATGGCAATGGCTCCTACGACTAATCCAAGCACAATAGCCAAGGCAGGTACACCGGCCAACTCCAGGATTTTTCTGGAATTAGGCTTTAGGCTGACCATCTGTTTTCCCTCCCCGCACGCTTAACCGGCGGCTCCTGCCATCATCAACCCCAGCATTTCTTCTGTCGCCTCCGAGGCGGACACGGCGCCAACTATACGTCCCTCATAGATCACCGCAATCCTGTCACTCAAGGCCATGATTTCGTCCAGGTCCAGGGAAACCAGCAGAACCGCCTTGCCCCTGTCTCTTTGCCCAACTATTCGCTTGTGAACAAATTCAATAGCGCCTACGTCCAGTCCGCGCGTCGGCTGGGCCGCAATTAACAGTTCCGGATCCCCGTCCACCTCCCTGGCAATGATTACCTTTTGTTGGTTGCCGCCGGAAAGGGACCGCGCAAAGGCCTTCTCATCGGTAGGGCGGATGTCAAATTCCCGGATCAGCCTGCGGGCATGCTGCTCAATTTGTTTGTGATTAAGAATCAGCCCGTTGGCAAATCCATCCTGATAATAAGTCTCCAGAATCATGTTTTCTTCGATATTAAAGTCCAATACCAGACCCCTGGCCTGACGGTCCTCAGGTATATGAGAAATGCCGCAGGAGATTACTTTTCGTGGGGTGTAATTGGTGATATCCCGCCCCAGCATCATGACTTTACCAGACTGGGCCTTGCGCAGTCCGGCAATTACTTCGACCAGCTCAGACTGGCCGTTACCGTCCACTCCTGCCAGACCGACAATTTCACCCCTGCGGATCTCCAGCGAAACCCCTCTCAAAGCCGGCAGTTTGCGGTTGCTTAAAGCATACAGATCTATTAGTTCCATAATCTTTTCGCCTGGAACCCCAATCTGTTTGTTAATTTGCAAGGATACCTGGCGCCCTACCATTTTGGCGGCCAAATCTTGCGGGTTGGTGTCCCGGGTCCGAACAGTATCAACCACCCTGCCCCGCCGGATAACAGTCACACGGTCGGATACAGCCATGATTTCCTTAAGTTTATGGGTGATAAAAATTATGGATTTTCCCTCTTTAATCAGGTTGCGCATTATTTCAAACAGTTCCGTAATTTCCTGAGGTGTAAGAACCGCAGTAGGTTCGTCCAAGATCAAGATCTCTGCCCCGCGGTAGAGGGCTTTCAGAATCTCTGTCCTTTGCTGCATGCCGACAGAGATATTCTCTACCTTAGCCCTTGGGTCAACCTGCAGACCGTAACGCCTGGAAATCTCCTCAACCCGTTCGACGGCGCGGGAAAGGTCCAGGAAGCCAAACTTTCGCGGTTCATGGCCAAGCACAATGTTTTCGGCCACAGTCATGGGCGGAATGAGCATAAAGTGCTGGTGGACCATGCCAATCCCCATGGCAATAGCAGCATTAGGATTGGTTATCTCCGCCTTCTTGCCGTGTATATAAATGTCTCCTTCAGTCGGCTGATATAATCCATAGAGAACATTCATCAAAGTTGATTTCCCGGCGCCGTTTTCCCCCAACAAAGCATGGATTTCACCGGGGGCAACGCTGATATTTATTTTGTCGTTAGCCACCACCCTGGGAAAAACTTTGCTGATGCTGCGCATTTCAATCACCGGCTCCATACGGGCAACCACCTCTTACCGAGTAAAGCCAGGCCAGGGCTAATCTGTAGCACCGGCCTGGCTTCACCGCAATTAGCCAGGAGGTCGTTCTTCGCCTAGCCTTTGAACTCCCTCAGTCTTGGCTCGCCTGACAAGATTCTCTCAATATTTTACTGCTTGGGAAGCTTCAACATATAGCTGTCAAATTCGGCCTTCGTCTTGGGGACTGAAATTTCTCCGGAAATGATTTTTTGTTTGTAACTGTTCACCAGGTCAATTACCGCTTGCGGAGTGTTCTTGCTGGTGGTGGGGGCGATGTCGATGCCGCCTTCTTTCAGACCGTAAACAACCACTTGTCCGCCCTTCCACTCGTTATTGGCCAGACGCTTGGAGATATCAAATACGGCATTGTCCACTGATTTGATCATGGAACTCAAAGTGTTGTCAGGCGCAAGTTTGTACTGGTCGGAGTCAACCCCGATAGCCCAAACCTTCTTGTCGCTCTTGCTGTTTTCCACAGCAGACTCAAACAGGCCTTTGCCGGTCCCGCCCGAGGCATGGTAAATAACATCAGCCCCCTGCGAATACATCGAGTTCGACAGGGCCTTGCCTTTGGCGCTGTCAGTAAAGGAAGCCGCATATCCGGACAGCACTTTGATACCGGGATCAACAGCGGCTACGCCGGCGCGGAATCCATACTCAAATTTCTTGATGAGGTCGATTTCAACCCCGCCGAGGAACCCTACTGTCTTCGTCTTGGTCATTTTAGCGGCAATAACCCCCATCAGGAAAGAGCCCTCTTCCTCCTTGAAGGTTACACACACCACGTTTTTCGGGGTAATGTTCTGACCGTTATTATCAAAGTAGGCAAAGTCTACAATGCCGAATTTCTTGTCAGGATTATCCTTAGCCGCTTTATCAATTGCGTTGGCCATGGCGAAGCCGATGCCCCAGGTCAAGTCATTGCCGCCCCGGACAAGAGTACTCAGGTTGGTATCGTAGTCTGCTTCCTGTTTGGATTCCAATACCTTGACTTCAGCGCCAAGATCGGACTCGGCTTTTTTTAAGCCGCGGTAAGCTGAAGCGTTAAAGGATTCGTCATTGACCCCGCCCACATCGGTGGCCATGCCGACTTTGAGTTTCTTCGTTTCGGACTTGGCGCCGGAGTTGGGAGCAGTGGTGTTTTCTGTCTTGCCGCAGCCTGCCAGGCTGAGCAACATTACAGCCACCGTCAGGAACACCAGGATTTTTTTGAACACTGTTTTCCCCTCCTATAACCTTTTTCAGGAAATATTATGTGGCAGGCCCGGTCTGTATCACAACATTGTACACACAGAAATTACCAAATTCCGCGCACAGACTCTTCCCTCAAAGTATGGGCTTGACTCCACCTACAAGAAATGCGCGCTTCGTTTTTCCTCAGCGCGCGCATTTCAGTGCCCGTGTTCGATATACTCGGCAAAAGTTGCCGAGTATATACTTTCCTCTCTCAATAAATTAACCATATCTCATCTATGCTTCGT
>JAJZPO010000123.1 GCA_021811155.1 Bacillota bacterium
GGGCATGCAAGTCCTATTCACGGCAGGGAAAAGTAGGTCGTTGCCAGGTAAGGAAGTCCAACATCTTAAGTGGTGTTGGACTTCTTTTTTGGTGCCTGCGCCTTAAGTATCATTGCGTATGTGAGGATTGCTTCAGTTGGGGTCCCCAGCAAGTGCTTCACATGCAAGGGCACTTGCTGGGGTATAGTTAAGCCCTTCAGGGCCGATGATACTTGAGGCGCAGGCCTCTGGAAAAATAGGTCGTTGCCAGGTAGAAAGTCCAGTACTCCAATGAGTGCTGGACTTTCTTTATAACTGCGCACTACTTGACCCGTGAGCTGCGACGGACCGGGCAAACCCATAAGATGATTCGGGGCTAGCCCGGTCCTAGTCCAGAGGGGTTAGGACTGGGCAGAAATTGTCCTAACCCCGTGGGGATGATACTTGGTCCCCACGGAGTGGGGAGATGTTTTGCCAGGTAAAGACCCGACTCGTAAAAGAGCCGGGTCTTTTTATATTGCTGACGGGTCTGTCTTTCAAGTATTGACTGCCTTTTCTATTTTGCGTGAAGTGCGACTGCATCATCACCGGGCTCAGGTATGACACTTAGAGCTCCAAGCAGGGGCATGCTGCAAAAGAGCAATGGCGCAAGTGTGGGATCGCGGTAGAGAAAACGGCTGAGGACCAGTGAATGAGTCCCTGCCCAGTCCCCCAGTACATGAAAGCCAAATCCCAGGATGCCGGTTGCCATGTTTAAACCCAGGACCGCCCAAAACACATACCTCTGCTGCTTGTCTGTCGAATGAGCGGCTTCCCAAAAACAGACCATGGCTCCCAGCATACCTGATATCAGGGGTATGATGGTGTAAACAGGAACAAATCCGAGTTTGGCATGATCAAAAAAGGCTGCGATCACTGCTCCCAGAAAGCCTAGACCCGCCAAAACGAGCAAGCGAGCACGACGTCCAGACCCCGCGTCGCGGACAGTTTCCAGTGTGAACAGGGACAATCCTGCGAAGGCGATGGGAGCGGCCACCGGGGAACCGGCAACCAGCAAATCATAGAGAGGCTGCCGGTTAGAAACACCGTTTCCGGCAAGGTGAAAAAAGGTTCCCAGAATACCGATAACCACTCCTAGGTACATGCTTGTGTCAAATAACTTTCGCGCCCAACGCTGCTTGGTCAAGATTAGGGCAAAAATAGCCAGAACAGCAAACGGGGCATAAATGACGGGGATGAGTTCAAAACGAAAAAACCGGTTTTCAGAGTGGGCCATTAACACATCGACTTCAAGCAGGGCAAAATTGATAAGCATAAACACTAACAGGATGGGTGTCTTTTTCTCTCGCCAGTTGAACATTGCCGCACCCCCTAGTGATTTCGTTTCAGCTCAGCAGCATCGGCCTGAAGTTCAATCAGGGTTTTCTTCTGCTCGTATATCCCGTGCCAGTTGACATAATCAGCTCCGCCCATAACTGCCCCGAAACGAGCGCGCCGGCCTTCGTGATGCCATAATTCAAACATGGTGAAGTCAATGGATGAGCCGAAGGGGGTATCCGGCAGGAGACCAAGGCGTTTCAAGTCATCGACAATTGCTTGCCCCTTGTTGACAGTATCATTGGTCAAAGCAATTACCTTTTCGGCCCCATTCATCTGTTTGTTTATAAAATCCTGAGTGTGGCAGTTGAGGCATACGTCCGTCATGTTTTGCCGTCCTTGCTCACCCTCGGGGCGAACGGTTGCTATGGCGGGAGCCAAATTCCATTTTAACCGCTGACCGACATCATGGGTACCTTTCACACTGCCGAAGGCGGACATGTGACAGGTCGCGCAAGTAGGAGCAGGGAAGTCCTTGACTGTTAAAGTACCGGCAGGGGCATCCAAATTGAACTTGTCTTTGTTGGCCAGGTAATAGGCGCCGTGTGCTGACTCGTTATAAATTTCGCTTTGCGGATGGTCGGGTCCGAGGTGGCACTGGGCGCATGTTTCCGGTTGTCGGGACTGGGCAACCGAAAACGAGTGCCTCAAGTGACATTTGGTGCAGTCGCCAAAACTTCCATCCGCATTTTTTCTGCCAATGCCGTGGCACACCTGGCAAGAAGCGGCGCTTGCGTCCGGCCCAATCAGGTTAGCTACTGCATTGGGCTTGCCGCTGTTCAGGGGTTTGCCGGCGCTATCCAGCAGGTGATATTTTTTCAAGTCATCCTGGCTAAATCCCTGACTGCCGTTGACTGCGAACCAGGCCCTGGCAGAATGCCTGCTTTCGGCAAATTGATTGACCTCGTCTTTGTGGCAGCGGATGCAGTTGTTGGGGGTAGGACTGGCTACGATAGCAACTTGGTAGTGCTGTTCGGTCAGTGCCTGTTGACCGCTGACCGGTGCATGACAGTCAAGGCACTGGACACCACGTCCGGCATGTTTGCTGTCATAATATTGTTGGACAATTCCAGGACCTTTGTCCTGATGACACCGGACACATTGACTGCTGGCATCAGGTGATAGGGTAGAGACGGCTTGAGCCAGGCTGGGGAAAGCCGCAACTGCGCCCCTGGGACCAATCGTGAAGCGATATGCAGCCAGCAGCAAGGCAACTCCAACAATTGTGCTTATTCCCACAAACACTAACATGCGCCGAGTCGTTGAATGCAAGCGGTAAACACCTCTTTCGTTCTTTTTAGAGGGACTCGACCAACGGATAGCCGATCCTCCTCGTGTCAGAGTATACCAGGTGATTGCACCGGGGACTGTGACTCATGCCACATCACATTTGTGACAAATATCACTAAGCCGGTCGGCAGGTTTTTTGGCACAAAGATAAAGACCGCCTGTAAGCAAGTAATTTCGGCTGGCGGCACATCTGCCCCTGAAGCTACATTATTATATAGCAGCAATGTAATAACCGGTAGGCAGAACAAGGGGTGGACATTTTGAGACTATTAGGTGAGTTCCGTTTAAAAACCTTGTTAGACCGGATAGCCGGGGAACTCCGCCAGTCCAGAAACGAATCACAGCACACCCGGGAAACGGAATACAGCCTGAAAAAACCGGTCTGTGAACAGCGGGAAAATACGGAACGGAAAGACGAAATGCAATAGAAGTTTTTCTTAAAATAACACCCTGGGCAGGGTGTTATTTTTTGCGTTGAAGGGGGAGGATATATTGACGGGGCATGGAATAATACCTTGTATACAGTATTTTAACTAAGTTAAGGAGAGAAGGAAATGAACGATCCACGCATTACGCAGTTAGCAAAAAATCTGGTCAATTATTCGGTCAGTCTCCAACCCGGGGAAAAGATCCTGATCGAAGTGAGTGGCCTTGAGCTGCCGTTGGTCCAGGCATTAATACGTGAAGTCTATAGTGCAAAGGGCGTGCCCTTTGTAACGCTTAAAAACCACCAGGTATCGAGAGAGCTTCTGAAGGCTTCATCAGTTGAGCAAATCCAGCAGATGGCCGGTTATGAACTGGCCCGCATGAAAGAAATGGATGCCTATATCGGTTTCAGAGCGGGAGAAAACATTACGGAATTATCGGATGTCCCGCCAGAAAACATGAGCGCCTATTTTGAACATTACCAAAAAGTTGTGCACACCATGGAAAGGGTCCCCAACACCAAGTGGGTTGTGCTGCGTTATCCCAATTATTCCATGGCTCAGTTGGCCGGCATGAGCACTGAAGGTTTTGAGGATTTTTACTTCAGCGTGTGCAATTTGGACTACGGCAAAATGTCCGAGGCTATGGATAACCTGGTGGAACTGATGCAGAGAACGGATAGGGTACGCATCACCGGTCCCGGTACAGACCTCGAGTTTTCAATCAAAGGCCTGCCGGCCATAAAATGTGCCGGAAAAGTTAATATCCCTGACGGGGAGGTATTTTCCGCACCGGTCAAGGACAGTGTCAACGGCTATATAACCTATAATACGCCGGCTGTTTACCAGGGATATACTTTTGAAAACATCCGCCTGGAGTTTAAGGATGGCAAGATCATCAATGCAACCGCCAATGACAGCGAGCGCATCAACAAGGTCTTTGACACCGACGAAGGTTCCAGGTATGTAGGGGAATTTGCTATTGGAGTCAATCCCTATATCCTCAAGCCGATGAAAGACACCCTGTTTGATGAAAAAATCATGGGCAGTTTTCACTTTACTCCCGGCAGTTCCTACGATGATTGTTTTAACGGCAACAAGTCAGCAGTTCACTGGGATTTGGTCTGTATCCAGACACCTGAGTATGGTGGCGGAGAGATCTATTTTGATGATGTGCTGATACGCAAGGACGGCTTGTTTGTGGTTGATGAACTCCTGGTCTTAAATCCGGAAAATCTGAAGTAATAAGAAAGAGCGGATGGACAAACAGTCCAATCCGCTCTTTTAAAATTACAGATTTACTGAGATGGCAGGGTTGTGGAAGCCCCTCAGGGTTTAAGCTGCAAGGGCTGGATAACGTAATTGTCCGCCAGGTAGCCGAGTTCCTTCATTTTGTCGATGACCATTTTTTGTCTGTTTTTGGCTGCAGTAATGTTAGCTCCGTAATATGAAGGGGATTGGGGCAAACCGGCCAAGAAGGCCGCCTGGCTAACGTTAAGAGTTGACACATCATCTATGCCGAAATAGGTATTGGCGGCGCTGGCAATGCCCCAGGCGTTGCGTCCGTAATAAATGGTGTTAAGGTACAGCTCCAGGATCTTGTTCTTGTTTTTGTAGTAATCCTCCAACTGCAGCGACAGGAAGGCTTCTGTCATTTTTCGCTGCATAGTCTGCTCCGGGTCCAAAAACAGGTTGCGGGCCAGCTGTTGGGTAATGGTGCTGCCTCCCTCAACAAAGTTTTGACTCATAAGATTGTCTACCACAGCCCGGGCAATCCCCCGGAAGTCTAACCCACCGTGCTGGTAAAAACGTTCATCCTCAATAGACACAACCGCCTGCCGCAATGAGAGGGGCATAGCGTCAATTTGAACATATTCGCCGGTAGGCACTAACAACCGGTCAGCGCCTTTTCTTAGCATTTTTGCAGCTTCGCTGTTCAGAGGCATCCGTTCAATACTGGGCAGGGACGGTATGAGGCGGGCGACTGCCAGCGGCTGCTCGAACACCGCAAAACCGGCGAGAGAGCCTATCAGGATGAGAAAAAGCAAAAGCCGCAGCAAGAATTTCATTGCAAACCTCCGGTGCCGTTTAAATAACAGTATGGTATATTTCGGCACAGCCATGTCAAACACCTACAAAAAGAAAAAATGCCCTGGCCAAATTCCGTTCCGCCAGGGCAAAGAGCAGAGGGGTTAGATTGAGGAGGAGTGAGATGAGAAGGTCCAATACTTATTAGGTTAAGTATTGATTGTGAAAGTTAGTAAATTCACAATCTTATTGTACATCATTTTTTTTGATTTGCAAAGGGGTTTTTCTGTTTTCAGAATTGTAAAACTTAGAACGGTTGAACAAGTAGGCAAACTTGTTTATGGCATGAGTTAATAGTACAATGAGTTGAGACAATGGCAAAAACTAGCGTAAAGGGAAGAATTATGATTAAAGCGGCCTAGCAATATGTGCCTGGCTATTCTGGCTAAGGAAAGAGGGGATTGCGGTGAGGGTAGCCGTGATTGACGGGCAGGGCGGAGGCATAGGTAAGCTGATAGTGGAAAAAATGCGCAAGGTCCTGCCGGAAATAGAAATAATAGCTTTAGGCACCAATGCCCTGGCCACCAGTTTGATGCTCAAAGCCGGAGCCAATGAGGGGGCTTCAGGGGAAAATGCAATCAAGGTTAACGCTCCCAGGGTGGACGTGATTGTCGGCCCCTTAAGCATCCTGGTCTCCAACTCCATGCTGGGTGAACTGACCCCGGCCATGGCTGCTGCCATAGCTGAGAGTGATGCTCTTAAACTTGTCCTGCCGCTTACCAGGTCAAAAATACAAGTAATTGGGGCCGGAAGCGAACCTTTACCTCACCAAGTCGATTTGTTAATGCAAAGATTACAAAACATCCTAGTTGACAGGGCAAAATGAAATTGTTACAATCAAATTAAATAATGAAAACCGATTGATATACTCGGATTTAGGAGGTAGGAACATGCGTATTGCTGCTAACGTTACCGAATTGATTGGCCAGACTCCTCTGGTCAAGCTTAACCGCATGGTAAGTGAAGATTCCGCTGCTCTGTATGTTAAGCTGGAATCCTTTAACCCCGGAGGCAGCGTCAAAGACCGCATCGCTTTGAGTATGGTCAACAAGGCTGAAGAGCAGGGGCTGCTTAAACCTGGCTCAACCATTGTTGAGCCTACCAGCGGCAATACGGGCATCGGACTGGCCATGGTGGCAGCCGCCCGCGGCTACCGCCTGATTCTGGTCATGCCTGAGACCATGAGCATTGAGCGCCGCATGTTGGCAGCGGCCTTTGGCGCGGAGTTCGTGTTGACTCCCGGCGCTGAAGGTATGAAGGGGGCAATCCGCAGGGTGGAAGAGATTCTGGCGGAAAACCCGGAGTACTTTTGCCCGCAACAATTCAACAACCCCGCCAACCCCGAAATTCACCGCAAGACCACTGCTGAAGAGATCTGGTCTGCCACCGACGGCGCCGTAGATGCGGTTGTGGGCGGGGTAGGTACCGGTGGAACGATTACCGGGGTAGGAGAGGTTCTGAAAGTCCGCAAGCCAGAGGTGCGTATCGTGGCGGTGGAACCGGTCCATTCGCCTGTGCTCTCCGGCGGCAATCCGGGACCCCACAAAATTCAGGGTATCGGCGCCGGGTTTGTGCCGGAGGTATTAAATCAGGCAATTCTCGACGAAATAAGCGCTGTCTCCAATGATGAAGCTATGGAAACAGCGCGTCGTATGGCTAAGGAAGAGGGGATTCTCGTCGGGATTTCCGCTGGGGCCGCGGTCTTTGCCGCCTTAAAAGAAGCCAAACGGCAAGGTCCAGGCAAGGTGGTCGTAGTGATTGCCCCTGACACCGGAGAACGGTATTTGAGTACGGAACTGTTCAAACTCGCCGGCATGTAAAACTGAAGAGAAATTGCCGAGGACAGACTTCATGGAAGGTCTGTCTTTTTTTTACCTCAGCATTCCTGTAATGAAAACAGATGGTCTTTGAAAAAAGTAAGCCCCTCCTGGTAAAATACGAGGTGTCCGGATGAAAGGACCCTTAATT
>JAJZPO010000124.1 GCA_021811155.1 Bacillota bacterium
ATGTATAATAATATTCGAGGCCATTGGGGAAATCAACCCCCTTTTTGGAGAAATAATCCGCAAATTGAACTGTTTACCCAGATTATCCTTATTTATCCGAACCGGCAAGAAGACTCCTGTCCTCTATAGGCAGGAGATGAATTGCCGACTCTAAATGCAAACATCAATTCCATATATTACCATAATATACAGCGTAGGCAGGGGAGGTTCACCCCATTCTGATTAGCTTTAGAGGCCTGCTGCTCCCTGGCAGCCAATGAATTATCCAAAAACCGGTAAACCCACAGCTAAAATTTTACCCGTCCCTGAGGCAAATTATTCATATCAAACAAAAACCCCGTGCAGTTCACTGGAACCGCCGGGGTGAGGTTGCTCTTTTATTTTGTTGAGTCGGCATCCGGTTCGGCGCATTCGGAGGCTTCTCCTTTGAGAATCTCCAGTCCGTGGGGCAGAGCCGGAAAAATGGCTTCCAGGCACTCCCGTACCGCCTTGGGACTCCCCGGCAGGTTGACAATCAGGGTCTTGCCCCTGATTCCCGCCACGGCCCTGCTCAGCATGGCCTTAGGCGTTTTTTTCAGGCTCTCCCAGCGCATCACCTCAGCTATGCCTGGAACCAGCCGGTCCACTACGCTCAAGGTCGCCTCGGGAGTCACATCCCGCTGGCTGAAACCTGTCCCTCCCGTAGTCAGCACCAGGTCCAAACCTAATACATCGGCATAGGTTTTTATTTGAGCAGCCAACACTTCCCTCTCGTCGGGCAGGACGCAGTACTCCACAATCTCAGCGCCGATTTGTCCAACCATTTGCCTGATAGTTTCCCCCGATAAATCCTCCCGTTCTCCCCGGGAGCCTTTGTCACTCGCGGTAATTACTCCAACTCTGATCATGCCTGAATCACCTCGATGGAATCCCCCACTTTTACCCGGCCGCCGTTCAGGACCCGGATAAAAATCCCTTCTCTGGGCATCACGCAGTCCCCAGCCTGGTAGTAGATGGCGCAGCGGGTATGGCATTCTTTGCCTATCTGGGTAACTTCGCCCAGGGCCTCTTCCCCGATTTTTAACTGGGTCCCTATGGGCAGGGTATGGAGCTCAATCCCGCTCGTGGTGAGATTCTCAGCAAAATCGCCCGGCTTGACGTCAAGACCCGCCTGTCTCATTCTCTCAATGCTTTCCAGCGCCAGGAGGCTTACCTGCCTGTGCCACGGGCCGGCATGGGCATCTCCCTCCAAGCCGTGTTCCTTCACCAGGAATCCTTCACCCACGTTTTTCTTGCGCATCCCTTTCTTATCACTGGTACAAACTGCGACCAATTCAGCCATTACTTCAACCTCCCTAATTTCAACCGCCAATCTGAGACATTACCCGTTTGCGGCCCTGCCATCCTTCCGAACCCATATTGTGACGGGAAGGCTTGTCCCAGACCACCCGGGTTAATGCTTCCTGCAGTTCGGCATCAGACGCCCCGCTCCGCAAGAGCTCCCTTAAATCGAACTCCTGGGCGCTGTGCAGACAGGGCTTCAGCTTGCCATCGGCCGTAAGCCTGACCCGGTTGCATCCGGCGCAGAAATGCTGGCTCAAGGCGCTGATAAATCCGATGCTGCCCATGATTCCGTTTCCAGAGTAATGCTGGGCAGGTCCGGCTCCTTCCGGGCCTTTAACCGGAACCAGGTTAAGGAAGTCCAAGCGCTGTTTCATTTCAGCAACGCTGACCATTTCCCCGCCGTTTGCCGCGCTTGCTCCGATGGGCATTAATTCAATAAACCTGATGTGCAGCGGGTATTCCTGGGCCAGCCTGACAAAATCCGCCAGTTCAGTGTCATTGAAGCCGCGGATCACTACCATGTTCAGCTTCACCGGGTTGAGCCCCGCCTCCAGGGAGGCGTGAATTCCCGCCATCACCTCCTCAAGCCTGCCGCCTCTGGTTACTTCGGCAAATTTGTCCGGGTCCAGGGTGTCCAAACTTATGTTAATCCGTTTGACTCCGGCCTCTTTCAGTTTTGCTGCCATGGGGCGGAGCAGGACGCCATTGGTGGTCAGGGTGAGATCCTGAACTCCCTCAGTCTGAGCGAGCTGCGCCAGAAAGTCCAGAACTCCTTTGCGCACCAAGGGTTCGCCGCCCGTGACACGGAATTTTCTGAAACCCAACCCTGTGCACAACCTCACCAGGCGCAAAATCTCCTCATAGGTGAGAATGTCCTCCGGCGGCAGCCAGGGGACACCGGTGGCAGGCATGCAGTAGCGGCAGCGCAAATTGCAGCGATCTGTAATCGAGATTCTGAGATATTCAATGCTGCGTTGGTATTGGTCGTGCATAAGCATTTCCCCCAAAATAAAAAGAAAAATGCCGGTGTCTGAATAGAGCAAGACACCGGCGGGTTGCCGTTACCAGACTCCTTTCCAAACACGGGAGGCGCCGGGGTTTCCCCCGGTACCCTGGACGCCTGACAGGCGTCTGAACCGGCAGCCGTGGTTTGAAGCTTTAGGCTGGCGGCTTCGGAGTTATTTTTTGTTTGTTAGTTATTCGCCATCCATGTACCTTTTACCTTCAACCACACTGCGTGTAAAAGATTTTTTCGTAATTTTGCAAGGTTTTTGACTATCTATCCAGAATATATGAGTGAATTCTAACCTGTTTGGAGTTTGGAGTATGGAAAAAATGCCTGACAAATTTGAGAAGGCCTCGGTACCGGTTCAAGTGATAAAAATTAACCCTGCCGGCGCATCCGGGGTAGAGGACCGGGTAGTAGTCGAAAAAGCTTTAACCGTCTACCTCAACGGTGAAGAGTTCGTCACTATGATTTGTTCACCGGGCCAGGAACGGGAACTGGTTACGGGTTTTCTCTGTTCTGAAGGTGTTGTCTCCCGCCCTGAAGAATTGGCAAACATGAGCTTCGATCACGGAGAAGGGCTGGTATGGGTAGAAACGGCCGGCAAAAGCGGTTTGAGTGAAAAATTGTTTTTGAAGCGCTACCTGACATCCTGCTGCGGCAAAGGCCGAAGTTCCTTCTACTTTGCCAATGACGCCCGCATGGCCAGGAAGATTGAATCGGACTTGAAGCTTACGCCCCGGCAGGCGCTGTATTTTTCCTCCCTGCTGGAGGAAAAATCGGAACTTTTCCATTTGACGGGCGGAGTGCACAGCGGCGCTTTGGCATCCCGGCAGGGTTTCGACTGCTTTGCCTTTGACATCGGCCGGCATAATGTGCTGGACAAGCTTTATGGTTGGGCCTTCGCCCAAGGGTACGACCTTTCCCGGGAAGTTCTGGTGTTCAGCGGCAGGATTTCCTCTGAAATCCTGATCAAGACCGCCAAAATGGGCTGTCCCATCATTGTGGCCCGTTCTGCCCCCACGGATCTCGCCCTTGACCTGGCCCGGGAATTGGGGATAACCGTCATCGGCTTTGCGCGCCGGGACAGGCTGAACTTGTACACCCATCCTGAACGGGTGCTTGTGAATCCCTGATAATTTTTCTCCCGTCAGTGCAAACTATACACATTCTGCAGTCAAATCTGCGTTTGTGAAGGGAGTTGACATAGCTGATGCCCCACCATGATTTTAGCTTTTCCAGCCTTGATCAGTCCCAATTGGACAAGGTCAAACAAGCGGAAGCCCAATTAAATTCAGCCAAGGGCAACGCCGCAGGAGAGATTATCCTCTTAGCTTACACCAAACCCCATGAGCTTTAGAAAATAGGGAAGGGAGGCAAAAGGCCTCCCTTCAACATGCCCATCAGTGGTGCTTTACGTGGTGTTTACTCATGCGCAGAACCAATCTGGCCAAGATGTGCTTTTCCTCGTTATCGGCACTGTCCCAGAGGTCTTTCAACACCCGCTGCTGCGGATTCTCAGGATCTACACTGCTCGCCAGAAAGTCGCCCATACCCTTGGCTAAGCCTGCGATATTGTCATCTGACAGACCAAGCTTCTCCAGGAATGCGGCGCCTTTGCCCAAGAAATCCTGCCATTTGTGAAAGGATTGCACGGTGTCCATATTGCTTTCCATAGACCAGACCCCCTTTCGTCTTGATTCGCGTGTAGTATTCCCAACAATACCGCGAAACATTAAAGTTTTCCGGCTGATACCCTCTTTCATCAGGCTTCAGTTCACTCACTTTATCCCTAATCTCCAAGCTAAACCCCCTCTAAAATGCTTTTACCTATAGTATCTCAAAGCAGCAATCACGCAATACACCATCGCAATCGAACCGGCGTCTGAGGGAAAAGATAAAAGCTGACCCTATTGCGCTTAGGCCAGCTTTTTTTCGCGGCTGCAGCTAATCCTGCAGCTTTTCTTCTACGGCTTTGACTTTGCCCTCCATGCTGATGACTTTATCCCTGCGGTCATCAATCTTGATCGAAGAGACCACCCGGGCTGCCCCCAGCTCAAACACAGCTTCCTGCATTGCCCGTATGGCCTGCCATATCTCGTCCAGATCACCTTCAAGGGTGGTGAACATGGGGCCGATCTGCCGTTTGATGTTGGGGTAACCGGCGAGCGCCTTTTCAGCTGCCACCACGTAACGGCTGACACTGGGACCTTCACCCAGCGGGGAAATGCTCACTGCCACTATAGCCATGAAGAACCCCCTTCCAAACGTTTTCATTCAAAACAGGAACGAATCTACGCCTGCCTGTCCCTGTTCTTGTACTTCAATTCTTCAACGCGCAGCGCAAAATTCCTTTCCTTGCTGAATACTTAGCTTCGCTCAACTTCAATCCCCAGTTTGAGCAAATCAGGCTGATGCACCTGGCCGTTTGCCGGCAGGCCCGCATCCTTCTGAAATACGGAAAGTGCAGCTCCGGTTTCGGAATCAAATATGCCGTCGCAGGTTCCCTCGTAGTATCCCAACACCTGCAATTTTTCTTGCACCCATTGGACCAGTGTGCCCCGCGAACCTTGCGCCAGAGGCTGGTAATTTACCGGGCCTGCAATAAGTACAGGTGTTCCAGCCTCCACCGCTTCGAATACAGCTTCCACATCCCTGTTATGCATTCTGATACAGCCATGGCTGACGCGCTGCCCGATGGACCCAGGCTTGTCGGTGCCATGGATGCCGTAGGTTCCCCATGGCACATCCAGGCCCATCCACCTGGTGCCGAAACCGCCTCCCCAGCGCGCTTTATGTATTATATGGAACCTGCCTACCGGAGTCGGCGTTTTGCCGGCACCCACTGCCACCCGATAGACCTTTGCGCTCTCTCCAGCTTGCCGCAGAGTAAGGGTGCACCGGCTGAGGTCAATAAGAATTTCCGTCCAGTTAGTCTGTTCGGCTCCGCCACAATCAGACACTTTTTGTCCACCTCTGCCCCGTTTTGCTATTATTTTACTGCCCGGAACAGATTTTGGTGTCCGGAGTGTGAAATGTCTTACCGGACCTGGGCTGTCCCGGTTTCCGCTCCACAGGCGCTATGAGCATGATCTGCCTTTTCCAGTCTGCGCATAAATAGCGCGGCTACCAATGCAACCAGTCCAACCAGCAGCCAGGCGCCCTCAACCGTTGTCCATGTCAAAACCTTTCCCATGACCGCCGGGCCCAGGGTGTGCCCCAATCCCATAATGACGGGAATCGCAGCGTTCATTCTTCCACGGTGGGAGGCCGGGGTGCGGTTGGCGATAAAAGGTGTTACGCTGATGGCCAGGACGATCTCACCCAGGGTAAAAATGAAGGCCGAAAGGAAGAACACCGGCAGGGAATTGAGTATTCCCAACATGCCAAACCCCAAGGCATATAATACCCCGCCAACAACCATTCGTCTGATTTCCTCCACCCCGTCCGAGAGTTTGGTGATCAGAGGTGTAAACAGCATTACCACCAGCCCGTTGAAGCCCGCTATCAAGCCGAAATAGGCGGGTCCGGCCTGGTTAAAGTCCCGCATTATTTGCAGCGGAAGCAGGAAACCCCATTGGGAATAAGCAAAGTTGTACCCAAAGATAATGAAGGCAAAGTAAATCAAGACCGGCCGCTTCCTGAGCACGGCAAGCAGGGAGCCTTTCTCACGCCTTTCCAGGCTGCGCTCCGGTCCAATTTCTTCAGTCTTAGCCCGGTGCACCGTTTCCTTCACAAAGAACATTATCAGACTGAGGGACAACAGGGCGGTAAGGCCGTCCCCGATAAACACCAAAGGCAGGTGGTGGCGGTAAAGGATGCCGCCCAGCACCGGACCGATGGAAAAACCCATATTCCAGCCAAGATAGGAAAGTCCGTAGGCCCCCTGCCTGTTTTGCGGCGTAGTCATATCCGCCAGCAGGGAGTCATGGGCGGGACCTGCCGCGGACATTCCCGCCCCTGCCAGCATCACCAGATAAACTGTATCCATGGAAGGCTTGATTAGCCCCGCCAGGATATAGAGCGCTGCTGCCAAAGCGTCGAATAATACGATAACTTTCTTTCTCCCTACGTGGTCCGCCAGTTTTCCTCCCAATAGGGAAGCCGGCATGTAGAGAAGACCGGCAAGGCTGATGTAGTACCCCGCTGCTTCATTGGACACACCGATGCTCTGGGTCAGGATAATGGTCAACAGCGGCATGACGAAACAGCCCACAGCGTTAATTATCCTCGCCACGAAGATGATGTAAACTTCCTTAGGCAAACCCCTGTAAGGACTGAACAAATTCTTGAACACATTCATTGCATGAATCCCCCTCGAAACGTAAAAAAGCCATGGTTAACCCAGTGTGCTATAAGCATCATTGGGTATCCCATGACTCAGATTCACTCTTTAGTTTCCAAAACAGAGTAGAAACTATACCGCAGTCACGGAATCAAATCCGACCCACGCCACGGCAAGTACCTCAAACCCCTTTCAATCCGTCCGCAGGCCGCAAGTATGAACTTGAGCGCTTAGAGCTTTGGAACTGATGTTGCCGCTCATGCTTCACGGCCTCCTTTCAAAACTTATTCCCTTGCACGAGTATACAGTATCCTTTGTGCTTTGTAAATAGTTTCCCTAAAATCCTTTTACAGGAACCACTAGGACTAGGACAACGGGTCGAGTAGAGGTCGACCTCACGGTCGACGCCCCCTCACAGAACCGGACGTGCCCTATTAAGGCATCCGGCTCTTCACTTCACCATTCACCGTGGTAGCTCGAGACCCGGTCTAAATTCATATA
>JAJZPO010000125.1 GCA_021811155.1 Bacillota bacterium
TCCGATCTCTGATCCCAAAAGCGGTCTCACGGGAGATTTAACAGACCAACATACTTCGAATCGTTTTCATTCCATTTGGCATTTACGTCCGTATAATGCCCAGTGGGCAACTACAGCAATTTATGTCAGGAGACCCAAATAGGAGGTGCTAATTTGGAATCATCTAAAACCATCGTCACGAGAAAAAGTCTATTAATAAGTATTTAAGTATGATTATTGTTTTGGTGACGGTCATATCAATATTTGGAATTATAGGCCTTACAAGTCAAGATAAAGCGAAGGACCACATGTTAGTGGTCAATAGAAATACAGCATTGATGGGAGTTAACAAGATGGGAGATTTATTAAGATTCTTAATAATAAGTACTCTGCTCATCTTCTTAGCCGGATGCGAAGGGACTCAAGCGGGCACTCACAATAATTCCTATATTAAAGAACCTTCCGCGAGACCAATTGTCGCCAACTTACGCCCCCATGGAACCTATACTTTATATAAAGAACCTAAGCCGGAAGGCCTTTACGAGCCCCAAAGCCGGGTTTCCAGCAATATAGAGGTGGAAGTATTAAAAACGGATGGGGAATGGGCGTTGATCAAAACAGCCGAGATCGAGGGGTGGCTTCCAATGTGGTATTTACAAACTAAAGATGCCACCCCGGTGAAGGAGATTGATTCAGACTACATGGTACTAAAACAAAGCGCTACGGGTTACTTATATCCCGGAGGACCAAATATCATTGAACTTTCCAAAGGAAAACTTCTTAAGCCCTTCAAGGAGTGGGGAGAATGGGTCCAAGTCAAGATCATGGTGTATGATATTCCTTCCGTAAGTGACGCATGGTTATACAAAAAGGACCTGGCAACTGTACTTGAAGTGCAGCCTACTGAAGGGTTTATAGCAAAAGGATGCCAAATCTACGAGGTGCTGGACTTCAAGGACATCCGTCAAACGAAGCCGTCCAATTGTGAATTTCAGATGCCTGTTGAAATCTTAGAAAAAAGAAACGGTTATGTCCATGTCAGCGGCAGCGCCGGTTGGTCCGGATGGACGGAGTATAGAAATCTAACCTTCAACCCAAAAGACTAAATACAGCACAGGCAAAGTGCAACTCTAACTGTATTTTGCAAGAGAAAACGCTGCATTCTTAACTTCTTAACCATGCTGTTTTTGCCATGGGTTTTGAAGTATAGTATAACAAAAAGCCGGCTTCCCATTTAAACGATGGGAGGCCGGCTGTAGTTTTGCCTGTTGTCAGGAAGCGGCGGACGCGTAGTGGTCGAGGGCCAGCAAATAGGCGCCGTAAGCGGGTTCGGCTTTGGCGACCTCGATTCTGGCCCGCGGGGCGACCCGGTGTACGGTGGTTGTATATTCATCGAGGAGCAGGGGATTGCTCCCTTTAAACAGGCTTCCGACCAGGGTGACAGGCACTTCCGCCTCTGGGGCAAAACCAAGCCGCTTGATCACTCCGCCGGCCATTTCACCCAAGGTGCGGCCCATATTCACCAGCAGGTCCTGGCAAACCCTGTCTCCCTGGGTGGCCAGGTTAAAGACGAGAATCGGTATAGCATAAATTATTTCCGGCGCAACCTGCTGGGAAAGGACAGTTTCCACCAGGTCCTGCATCCGGCTTAATCCCAGCAATTTGGGCAGCTCAAGGGCGAGAAGGGTTTGCGGCCCTGTCCCTTCTTCAGAACGGAAGGCGTAATGCAGCGCGTCTTTCAACAGGTCGATCCCGCCGCCCCGGTTGCCCAGCTCATAGGACATACCGCGCAGGATGGCCTCCCGGCCGTCTTGCGTCCGGCCTGCGGCGTTCGCTCCCGTGCCGCAGATGGATACCACGCCCCAATTGTCAGGGTTTCCCGCCCGCAGGCCGATCCAGGCGTCGTTGATAATTTTAAAAGGCGCTTGATGAAATATGCTGTGGCAGATTTCATCTAAGACCGTAAAGTCAGACGGCAAATCCGCTCCGGCCAGGCCTAGGACTGCGTAGTCTATTTGGTTAACGGTAAGGTTCAGTTTTTCCAGAGCCTCGTTTAAGGCGTGCTGGATAGAGGCCCGCGCCTGTTCCTTGCCTATGACCTGGTGATTGGAGCCGTAGGACAGGCCGGAGGAGAGGACTGTTCCCCGTTCATCGCCGATAAGGCACAGGGTCTTGGTTGCTCCCCCGTCGATACCAACCAAATACATTATTCTTTTCGCTCCTCTCTAAAAAACTGCCCCAGGTGCTCCCGGTGGTTCGCCAGGATGTCCGTCAACAGTTTCTGCGCCGTCTCCAGGTCATGAACCAGGGGGTTATTGATCAGGGCCATCAAGGCTTTCTTTCGGTCACCCTCCACTGCTGCTTCAATAGTCAGGATTTCGTAGGCCTTGACCTGCTGGACCAGCCCGCGGACTTGCTGCGGCAGATATCCCTGGGCCAGAGGCTGCGCTCCTTCGCGGTTCACGACACAGTTGGTCTCAATCACGCTGTCAAAGGGGAGGTCCGGGATCGACCCTTGATTGAGTGTATTCACCACATGAACTGCGGATCTGTTGTTCCAGATGCTGTCCATCAGGGACACCGCGGCCTCCGAATAAAGGGCCCCGCCCCGCTGGGAGAGTTCTTCCGGTTTGGCGTTCAGGTTTTCATCCTGGTACAAGGCAAAGAGTTTCGCTTCGATCCGCATCACCTCATCGGCCCGGGTGCCGACGCCCTGCGCCGCTTTTTCATTTTCTTCCGCCAGCATCTGCCGCTCAAAATAGAAATACCTTAGGTAAGGGGAGGGGATGAGTCCCAAAGCCAAAATGAATTCATGGGCCCAGGGGATATTGGGAATATTTTTGACCACTTCTTTTGCCACGGCAGGCGAGTGTAAAATCTGCTGCGTGATGTTTTCGCCGTCAAGGTAAACATTTTGGATATAGCTCAGGTGGTTTAGTCCGATAAACTGACAGTGCAGCCGTTTCTCATCTACACCCAATTGCTGGCGCAGGGCATTTTCCATGTTGAGCGGGACATTGCACAGACCGATACACTTGACCCTGGAATACTTGCGTACGGCTTCCGTGACAATACCCGACGGATTGGTAAAGTTAATCAGCCAGGCCTTCGGGCACAGCTCCTCCATATCCCGGCAGACATCCAGGATCACGGGGATGGTGCGCAGGGCTTTGGCAAACCCTCCCGGTCCCGTAGTCTCCTGTCCGATGACCCCGTATTTTAGCGGAATACTCTCGTCTTTCGCCCTGGCAGCGAGTCCGCCGACCCGGAACTGGGTAATCACGAAGTCGGCGTCCCCCAGAGCTTGCCGTCGGTCGAGCGAGGCGGTGACGGTTATCTCAAGCCCGTTCTTTTTGAACATGCGGTTTAACAATGCCGCATTGATTTCGGCTTTTTCAAGGCCCTCTGGGATGTCCACCAGGATGATATCGCGGACAGGCAGGGAATCGTGCTGTTTGATCAGCCCATCGGCAAGTTCCGGGGTGTAGCTGCTGCCGCCGCCAATGACGACAAGTTTAATCTGTTTCATGTGTTATGTCTCCTCAAGCGTGAATTGTGTCCACATTGACGTGAAGGTGGAGAGGCGTCAGCACCTTGAACGCTTCGGCACGGGCAAACCCCCTGCCTTCGGCGTACTGTGCGGCCTTAAACTCGAAATAACCCTTGTACTTTGCCAAAGTCTCCTCGTCAAATTGACTCCTGTGAACGGCAATGGAGCGGATTTTCAGATCCCATGTGGCATCCACGTCGATAAAGGTATTGGGGTAGGCCGTATTGTAGAAGGCAATTCCCTTTACTTCCCACTGCTTGGAGGGATTTGGATCGCCATAGGAACGATAGTGGGGAAAAGCGCTGAACAGGCAGGCTGCGGTCACGGCCATGCCAACTCTCCTGTGGTCAGGGTGGGCTTCATACGGCAAAAAGGGGTCCACGGTCATGACCATCTCGGGCTGTTCCTCTCTGATCACGGCAAGGATCCGGCTGGCAAGTTCCTGTTCACTGGGATAGGACCCATCGGGGTAGTCCAGGTAAAGGGTCGAGGCTGCTCCGAGCAGTCTTGCGCTCTCTTCCGCTTCCTGCTTGCGGGTGAGAGCGAGCTCTCCCGGGTCAACCGCTGGATCCAGTGTGCCCAGGGCGCCGTCTGTGACCGTGAGATAGGTGATTTGGCAGCCAGACTGCGCCAGTTTGGCAATAGTGGCCCCTGCGCCAATTTCATTGTCATCCGGGTGCGGCTGAATGCAGAGGAGTTTTTTGCATCCGGCCAGGTCCGGAATGGGTAGAAGGTCCTTTAGCTCCATTTTTGTTCCCCCTCCTGGGCTTATTCTTCCCTATCATCTTACCATGAACAAAAATATTCCGTCAATTAAAGCGTTTTAATTTCAGAGCTAAAAACTTCTTCAAATTTTCACTTTGGTGTTGTTAACAGTTAGATTATTCTGTACAATTAGATTAATAGTTAAAGCGTTTTAATTTTTAGGGGGGGTTTTTGGCATGATAAACAAGGGCAAGAGTATCCTCTACAGCTCGGGGAACCTTGCGGCATCGCTTGCCGGGTCGGCGTTCTCTACCTACATCATCTTTTATTATGTCGACGTGCTTAAGATGCCTGCCCAGCTGATCGGGTTCGGGATGGCGATTTCCAGTGTCTGGAACGCGGTCAACAACCCGCTCTTTGGGCAGATCTCGGACCGCACAAGGTTTAAGCGGGGACGCAGGATCCCATATATACTTTATGGCTCAGTCCCCTTTATACTTTCCTTTATGCTCCTCTGGATTCCGCCATTAAAATGGTTGAACGGCAGCACTAATCTGATATTTGCTTATTTCCTTTTTGCGGTGTTCTTGTTTGACAGCCTGTTCACCCTGGTGATTATCAACTGGACATCACTGTTCCCGGAGATGTACAAATCCCAGGAAGAGCGGACCAAGGTTTCGGCCTACCGGCAGGTTTTCGGGATTGTGGGAAATATTGTCGGGATTGCGTTACCTCCTATTCTTTATGGCGTCATTGGCTGGCCGGCGATGGGAGCGGTTTTCGCCCTCTTGACCTTGGCATCCTTAGGGTTCAGCCTGTTGGGTTCAAAGGAGGAACCCGCCTACAGCGAGGGCAAGGGGCTTTCCACCCTGGCTGCGCTTAAGGCAACCTTGGCCAACAAATCCTTCCTAATGTATGTGCTGGGGGCGATGTTCCTGCAGTTTACCTTCGTCATGCTCCAGGCGGGGCTGCCTTTCTACTCCAAATATGTTCTTAAGGTGGAAGGGTTTAAAGTATCCCTTGTCCTGGGAACAATCTTCATCGTTGCCTTGTTCTTTGTGAATATTTGGGCCAAAAGGGCTAACAAGCATGGTTCGAAAAACACCATTATCCTGGCCACCGTACTTTACGGCTTGGCCCTGATTCCGTTCTGGTTTGTGCACGGTTTCGTGGGCGGAGTGATTACGGCCGGGGTGCTTGGCTTTGGCCTGGCGGGCCTGATGATTTTGCTCGATGTCCTGTTGTCGGACACCGTTGATGAAGATGAGCTGAAAACGGGAGCGAGGCGGGAAGGAATGTACTTTGGGGTCAATGGTTTTATGGTCAGGCTCAGTGTATCTTTCCAATCTCTGATTATGGGAAGCGTGCTTAAATTCTCCGGCTACAATGCGAACTTGTCCGTAGACGCTCAACCGCAATCTGCCATCCTGGGAATCAAAGCTCTGATTACGCTGGTACCCATGCTTTCACTGGTTATAGCCGTCTTTTTCTTCTCACGCTATCCGCTTTTCGGGCAGAGATTGCAGGATGTCAAGAACAAGGTGGAGTTGTTGCACCGGAAAAAAAGCCAGGGAATCAACGCTTAAACTGTGTTTAGGAGAAGACATTATGCCGGTAAATATCTATGATGTTGCCAAAAAAGCGGGCTTGTCGGTTGTCACGGTCTCCAGGGTGCTGAACAACTCCAGCACGGTGAGGGATTATAACCGTCAAAAGGTGCTAAAGGCTATGGAAGAGCTGGACTACAAGCCCAACGCCGCTGCACGCAGCCTGGCCAAAGGGGATACCGGGATGATCGGACTTATCCTGCCCACCATTGACGACCCTTTTATGTCACAAGTCCTGTTTGCGGTGGAAAGGGCTGCACGGGAGAAGGGAATGTTCCTGGTTACCGCGTTTGCTCCCGGCTGCGAGGAGCCCGGTTATGCCAATCCGGTCAGCTTGTTCAGGGAAAACCGGGTGGATGGCATCTTGATCCTGAGCCCTGTAAAAAACGAGGAATATATTCTGGAACTGAAGAAAAACGGTTTCCCTTTCGTCCTCCTGGATCAGCACCACTCAGCGGTACAGGCGCCCTCGGTGACGGTGGACAACTTTTACGGAGGATACCAGGCTACGGCGAGACTGATTGCCGCCGGGTTTAAACGAATTGCTCATATTAGCGGGTCAGACATCTATGAGAGCAGCGCGCAGCGGTTGGAAGGATATAAACAGGCTCTGCGGGACCATGGCCTCGAAATCGCTGAGGAGTTAATCGCCTCGGGCAACTTTACCATCGCGGGAGGATATGAAGCCCTGGCGGGCTGGATTGAGCGGGGACAGCTCCCGGAAGCGGTTTTTGCCGCCGATGACAACACTGCTTTTGGGGTGATCGATGCGGCAAGAAAATTCCGAATTTCAATTCCGGCAGAACTCTCGGTTATCGGCTATGACGATCATCCTTTCGGTTCAATGCTCCATCCCGCTCTCAGTACGGTCAGACAGCCTACCCCGGAACTGGGAAAGCAGGGGGTTGAACTCCTCCTGAATGTGCTTTCCGGTAAGGTGAAAAGAGCTGTGACCATCACCTTAAAACCTGAAGTGGTACTCCGGGATACCACCCCGGCGAAATAAAGTGGTGTAATTGGCGAACTGCTAAATCCCTTCCTCACCAAGCACATGGTGAGGAAGGGATTTTTTGTACCTCAGGAAAGGATATACTCGGCAACTTTTGCCGAGTATATCGAACACGGGGTGCTGCGACGGACCGCGCAAGCCCAATAGAGGGTCGAGTCTAGCGCGGTCCTAGTCCTAGAGAGGCTGAGACT
>JAJZPO010000126.1 GCA_021811155.1 Bacillota bacterium
TACAATCCGGGTGAAAAGACAAAAAAACCTTCCCCAACCTAAACTGCGGAAGGTCATTTGCGCTCTCCGAAAAACGTCTGCAAAAATTGGCTGAAGTCTTTGTGTTCATCCCGGCGCTTGCCAAGATAGAAGCCTGCCCCGGCAAAGAGCATGATAATCAGCGTGCGCCAAAATCCCAGCAGAACCACAATCAAACCCAGAATTAACCCGGCCAATAACCCTATGACCTTGCCAGGATGCTGGTCTAGGAGCTGCAGGCATGCGCCTGTCAGCCTTTCGCTTAGTTTTTGCCAAAATTCCTTCATCGGATGCGGATGGGGCTAGGAGTGTCGATGTTCTGCACCATCACTTTCACCTCTGCAACCTTTAGGCCGGTAAATTTCTCCACATCCTGCTTGACCGTATCCTGCAGGGTTTCAACCACCTGGGGAATAACAAATTCCGGATTTGTCACCGCCTGGATAAATACTTTTATCCCCTCCGGCAGAGGCTGAATCCTGGGCATAACTTCTTTGACACCATCGATATTCATCGCGGCGCGGCTGACGATCCCTTCAATCGTGCGGTCGGAAATCCTGACTTCTCCGAACTTAGTACTGGACGACACGGCCACCTGATCCTTGCTGTGAAAACGGATCATGGCAAAGGAGAGAATAGCCAGCAAGAGAAAAGCGATGGCGGCTAAAGCCGAGTAAACCATGTTCTGTGCAATTTGAGTCAACAAATTCTGTATGGGGCTCGTCCAGCCAAACATTACTGCGGTTATAAATGCTGAAATGAGCAAGCAGATGAACCCCAGCAAAACGGCCCCAAAGTTACCGATGCGCAACTCAACTGTCTCCCTTCGGCCCGGGTGCTACTTAACCCTGGTCTCTTCCTCTTTTGCTTCCTGAACCGGGTGAAAGTTGACACCCTGGACATGAACATTTGTTTCGATTACCACCAACCCGGTCATACTCTCTATCGCCTGTTTGACGCTCTCCTGAATTTTCCTGGCCACATCGGGAATCCTCACGCCATAGTCCACAATCATGTATAAGTCCACGGCAGTCTCTTTTTCGCCGACTTCCACTTTTACCCCTTTGGAAAGGTTTTTGCGTCCCAACATTTCTGCAATGCCCCCGGCCAGTCCGCCGCTCATCCCGGCCACACCTTCAACTTCCGTGGCAGCCAAGCCGGCAATTATGGCGACAACTTCGTCGGCTATGCGGATACTGCCCAGGTCGGTACTGCTCTGAGTAGGTTTTTTCTCCATCATAACACCTCCATTTACAGGAAAGGTTTCCCTGCACTCTCTACATTATACCAGAAGGTAGAATAGATGCCAAGGAAAGTGCTAATGGGTAAGTATTAGAGGTCGGAATTCAGAAGTCAGAAGTCAGACATGCATGCCGCTTGGCGGCACCACTGATGAATGAAACAGGCCGGTAAGCTCAAAGGCTTGTTTCAGGGCAGACCCCCATGCTGGTATCAGCACCAGCAGCGGATGAAAATGGATTCATAAGGTTATTTTCAGAGTAGAAGTCAGAAGTCAGAATTTCAGAAAATAGGACAACGAGAACCGTCCCCTTCGTCCTAGCAGTAGGACGCCGGGGACGGTTCTAAACGTGCTAGCGATAATTGTTACTATAAGTCGGATTGGCTTTGTTGCTATGGTCTGGCTGCATCCTATTCCTGAGATGCGGCCAGGGCCTGCTGCAGGTCGGCGATAATGTCTTCGACGTTCTCAATCCCGACCGAGAGGCGGACAAGGTCTTCGGTTACCCCTGATTTCTCCTGCTGTTCCGGGTCAAGTTGAGAATGGGTAGTGCTTGCCGGGTGAATTACCAAGGATTTTGCATCTCCCACATTGGCCAGGAGGGAAAACAGTTTCAGGCTGTCAATAAATTTCTTGCCTGCTGCCCTGCCCCCTTTGATGCCAAAGGTGAAAATTGCTCCACAGCCTTTGGGCAGATATTTCGCGGCCTTTTCATGTTCAGGGCTGCTCTCAAGTCCAGGGTAATTGACCCAGGATACAGCCCGGTGGTCAGCCAGAAAACGGGCTACCGCCAGGGCATTGGCAGAATGCCTTTCCATCCTGAGGTGAAGGGTTTCCAGTCCCTGCAGGAGGAGGAAGGAATTAAACGGACTGATGCAGGCGCCCAGGTCACGCAGAAGCTGGACTCTCAGCTTGATAATATAGGCCAGGGGGCCAAGAGCCTCGGCATACTTGATACCATGGTAACTGGGATCCGGTTCCGTAAAACCCGGGAATTTACCGCTGGCCCAGTCAAATTTGCCCGAGTCCACCACCACACCTCCCATGGAAGTGCCGTGGCCGCCGATGAACTTGGTGGCGGAATGGACCACGATATCGGCGCCGTGCTCAATCGGGCGGCAGAGATAAGGGCTGGCAAAGGTATTGTCAATGATGAGCGGAATCCCGGCCTCGTGGGCGATCCCAGCCACGGCAGAAATATCAAGCACATCGATGCGGGGGTTGCCGATGGTTTCCGCGTACAGGGCTTTGGTTTTTGGCGTTATGGCCTTACGGAAGTTCTCAGGATTGCCGGGGTGCACAAAATTTACCTTAATGCCGTATTTGGGCAGGGTAACGGCAAACATGTTGTAGGTCCCGCCGTAAAGATGGCTGGAAGAAACGATTTCATCCCCCGCCTCAGCAACGTTCAGGATGGCGTAGCTAATGGCAGCGTGACCTGAGGCCAGGGCCAGAGCCCCTACGCCCCCCTCCAGCAGGGCGATCCTCTTCTCAAGCACATCCTGAGTGGGGTTCATGATCCTGGTGTAAATATTGCCCGGTTCCTGCAGGGAAAACAGCGCCGCCGCATGGTCCGAGTCCCGGAATACATAGGAAGTTGTTTGGTAAACGGGCACCGCCCTCGATCCGGTTACAGGGTCCGGTTCCTGCCCCCCGTGCACAGCCAGAGTTTCCAAATTGTACTGCTCGCTCAAAATAAATTCCTCCCGCTTGGCCAGTTGATCTGGCGATTTTTGCTGCTTAGTCCAGTTACAAGGCAACCCGCACAAAAACAAGAAATGCGCGCTTCGTTTTTCCTCAGCGCGCGCATTTCCCTGCCGAGGCTGAGACATGCATGTTCAGTCTCAGCCTCTCTAGGACTAGGATCGCGCTAGCCTCGACCCTTCTTTTGGGCTTGCGCGACCCGTCGCAGCACTGTGTTCGACATACTCGGCTGAAGTTGCCGAGTATGTACTTTTCTGAGGTAAACAAAAACCTCTTCCCAGATGAAAGAGGTTTGCCGGCGCCTTAAGCAATCCTCTTCTCATCTCTCAGGACATTCGTCCTGCAGGATTTGGCACCACTGCACAATACATGCCGGTTGCCGGGTTTCATAGGGCCAGTCCCTCCACCGCTCTGGATAAGAAGATGAACTATGAAGTTGTCTCGCTGGCGGAATTCAGAATTCAGGAGTCAGAATTCAGAATGGTTCAAGCCGGTAAATGCTTTCTCATTCTGACTTCTATCTTCTGTATTCTGATTGCTGCCTTGGGGTAATTATATTTCACCCTACCCTCAAATGTCAACATCCAAAATACCTTTTTCTGATGAATTTACTATGAATTCTATTCACCCAGAATCCGGCGCTGGATGAAGTTTGTGTATACTTCACCACGGCGGAAAAAGGCGTTGTCCAGAACCTTGAGATGAAAAGGAATAGTGGTAGGCACACCAACAATTTCAAACTCCAGCAAAGCCCGCTTCATGCGGCTGATCGCTTCATCCCTGTCCCGGCCCCAGACGATCAGCTTGCCGATCATGGAATCGTAAAAAGGCGGAATAGTGTAACCGGCATAAGCCGCGCTGTCCACCCGTACGCCAAAACCGCCGGGCGGATGGTAGCCCGAAATCATTCCCGGACTGGGCAGGAAATTTCTCTCCGGATTTTCCGCATTGATCCGGCACTCCATGGCCCAGCCGTTAATCTTTATATCGGCCTGGGTACAGCCCAGCTGCTCGCCCGCGGCCAGCCTGATTTGTTCTTTGACCAGATCGATGCCTGTGACCAGCTCTGTTACCGGATGCTCCACCTGAATCCTGGTGTTCATCTCAATGAAATAGAAATTGTCGTGTTTGTCAAGCAAAAACTCAATAGTCCCGGCATTGGAATAAGCCGCCGCCCTGGCAGCTTTTACCGCAGCTTCTCCCATTTGCTCCCGCAGCTTGGAGTTCAAGGCTGCGGAAGGGGATTCCTCAATCAGCTTCTGGTTGCGCCGCTGCAGGGAGCAGTCCCTTTCACCCAAGTGGACGATATTGCCGTGTTCATCTGCGAGAATTTGGAACTCGATATGTCTCGGTTCTTCCACATATTTTTCCAGGTATATTTCCGGGTTGCCAAAAGCTGCCTGGGCTTCTGTCATAGCTGTCTGCATGGCCTGCATCAGGTCCGCCTCGCTGTGGGCAATCCGCAGTCCCTTGCCGCCGCCGCCCGCCGAAGCCTTAATCATTACCGGGTAGCCGATGGAACGGGCTATTTCCGCGCCTTCCCCGGCCTCGGTGATCACGCCGCGCGAGCCGGGAACCACCGGAACTCCTGCCTCAATCATGGTCTTGCGGGCGGTAGCCTTGTCTCCCATCATCTCAATCGCCTTCGCCCTGGGTCCGATGAACCTTATATTACAAGTTTCACAAATCTCCGCAAAATAGGCGTTCTCCGCCAGGAACCCGTAACCGGGGTGAATGGCGTCCACTCCGGCAACTTCAGCGGCGCTGATGATGTTGGGTATATTCAAATAGCTTTTGGGGGCCGCTGCAGGGCCAATGCAAAAAGCTTCATCGGCCTCCCTGACATGGAGGGAATTGCGGTCCGCTTCAGAAAACACGGCTACGGTCTTTATGCCCATTTCACGGCAGGCCCGGATGACCCGGAGAGCGATTTCCCCCCGGTTGGCCACCAGAATCTTTTTGAACATGTTTTCTACCTCTCTATTGTTTCTCAATCAGGAACAGGGTTTGGCCGTATTCAACAGGCTGACCGTTCTCTACCATGACACGGGCGATTTTTCCCGCGGCCTCGGCTTCGATTTCGTTCATCAGCTTCATGGCCTCGATGATACACAACACCTGACCCGGCTTGACGCTGGAGCCCACCTGAACGAACGGTTCCGAATCAGGCGAGGCAGCATGATAGAAGGTTCCAACCATTGGGGCGGTAACCGGCACGAGATTGCTGTCCAGCTCTGCCGGCGCTTCTGCCGGCGCCGCTTTAACCTCCGGAACCGCCGCCATCGGCGCTGGAGCAGCCACAGGCAGCGCGGGCGCTAAAGGCGCAGCCGGACCGCCCTTCTTGATATTTATTTTGACTCCTTCACTTTCCAGGTTTAACTCGCTGATCTCGGTTTCATTCAACATTTTTATTAGCTCTTTGATTTCCTGCAAATTCATGCTGGTATCCTCCTTAGATTCCGCCGGAGCCGCTGCCTGCATCACGTCCAGGCTGTTCCTGCCCCGGTTTTCAAAAAACTTACTGGCAATTTGGGGAAAGATGGCGTAGGACAATATATCTTCCTCACTCTGAGCCAAACTGCCGATCTCACCGGCGCAGCGTTCCAATCCAGGCGGCAGAATGTCGGCAGGGCGGCACGTAATCTGCTCTTCAGCGCCGATGATTTGTTTGCGAACTTCGGGACTGATTTCTGCCGGGGCGGCGCCATAAAGCCCCTTGGCGTAAGCCTTGACTTCGCCGGGTATCAATTTATATCTTGCCCCGGAAAGAACGTTTAAAACCGCCTGGGTTCCCACAATCTGGCTGGTGGGAGTGACCAAAGGCGGATACCCCAGGTCCCTGCGCACCCTTGGTATCTCGTCCAACACTTCCGGCAGTTTGTCCAGGGCCTTTTGCTGTTCCAGCTGCGACACCAGATTTGAAATCATGCCGCCGGGCACTTGGTGGTCAAATACCCGCATGTCCGTAATCCGGGTAACGCCCCGCTCAAAACCTCTTGTCTGACGCAGACTCTCAAAATACCTGGCTATCTTGAATAAAGCGTGGATGTCCAAACCGCTGTCATAGGGTGAGTCCTGCAGGGCCCGCACCACAGTCTCCACCGGGGGTTGGGAGGCGCCGAAGGCCAAAGGAACGGAAGCAGTATCAATTATATCAACTCCTGCCTCAGCCGCCAAGAGGTAGGCGCCCAGCGCCATGCCGCCAATATAGTGACTGTGCAGTTGGACAGGTACTTTCAGGCTTGCCTTGAAGCGGCTCACCAGCTCTTTGGCCTTGAAAGGTGTGAGAAGTCCGGCCATATCCTTGATGCAGATTGAGTCCGCTCCCATGCCTTCAAGCCGCAGAGCAGTTTCCAGGTAATGTTCCGTTGTATGTACAGGGCTGATGGTGTAGACCACAGAAGCCTGGACATGTGCGCCCGCCTCCCGGGCAGCTTCCATAGGCATCTCCATGTTCCGTACGTCATTGAGGGCATCGAAAATCCGGATGATGTCAATGCCGCTTTCCACCGCTTTGCGCACAAAAGCCCTGACGACGTCATCCGGGTAATGCTGGTAGCCCACCAGGGCCTGGCCCCTGAGCAGCATCTGCAAGGGCGTCCTGGTAACATGCTTTTTGATGGTGCGCAGCCTTTCCCAGGGATCTTCATCCAGGTAGCGCATACAAACATCAAAAGTGGCGCCGCCCCATACCTCCAGGGAATGATAACCTGCGTTATCCAGATCCGCCAGCACCGGCAGCATATCGGCGGTCCTCATCCTGGTGGCCCAAAGGCTCTGATGAGCGTCGCGCAACGTTGTATCGGTTATTCTTAACACCGCTTACCCTCCCTGAGAGAATTCAGAAGTCAGGAGTCAGGAGTAAGAACTCAGAATTCCATGCCGCTTAGCGGGACCGGTAATGAATAGACGAAATCGCTGTCATATTCTGAATTCTGCAGATAATAAAAGGCCTCAGGTCAAAAACAAAGGCGGTTTTTCAACCTGAGCCCGTAAACTACACAAGTGTATTCACATTTCTACAATTTATTATATGCCGTTCCGCATAATT
>JAJZPO010000022.1 GCA_021811155.1 Bacillota bacterium
TTTGGGGGGCAAGGGTGGCGGTGCCGATAACTTTTAGTACGGGCCTGGTCTTAATCCAGCGGTCCCGGGCTATTGCCGGGTTGTAGTAGAAAAGAGCGCCCCCCGTAGGGTCCTCCCCGCTTACGGCCGCGGCCGCAGCCTCCCGGGCCGCCTCGTCGGGCTTAAGCCTTACCTGCCGGTCCTGAACAGCGCTGAACGCCCCGGGCTGGTAGACGACTTCGTACAGGCTTTTGGGGAAGTCGGGATCCTCGAGCCGGTTAAGCACCACTGCGCCTACAGCAACCTGGCCCTCAAAATCCTCTCCTCTTGCTTCCGCGTAAATTACCCTGGCCAGAAGGTCCATTTCGCCGGCCGAAAAACGACCCAACCTGCCGAAGGTTGAACCGGCAGCTGGGCGTACCAGCAGAGCCTGGCCAGGATAAAGGGTATCGGGCTTGCTCAGCGTATTCCAGGCAACAAGCTCCTTGACCGTCACTCCATACCTCTGGGCTATGAGCCAGAGGTTCTGACCCTGGCTTACCTTATGTACGATAAAGCTGCTTCCCGGCCTGGCGCTCGCAGAGTGCGCAGGCGCCGCCGCGAGGCCAAGTCCCACCAACAGAGCCACTGCCAGCAGCGCCCGGCCCAATCGGTGTATTGACAAAATACCCACCTCACATCAAAGTGTCAGTTAGTATTTTGTCCCAATTCGGGTAAGTATAACCATATGCTTTAGACCCCCGCAAAGCGGCTTGGTTCAACGCATAAATAAAATAAAAACAGAAGAATAGGCTATTTGCGGCATTGCGCATTAATCCCCGGACGCGGGGATTTTTTGTTTATCCGCTCGCAGGATAAAACAGGAGCCATGCCTCAGCATGGCTCCTGTTGATTGAGAATTGACCTACTGCAGGATGCCGGTCTCGATAGCGCTGTACACGCTGTCGCTCACTGCCGGCGCTCCGCCCAGGATATACGCCTTGACGAACATCTGAGGATTGCCCGTGATGAAGCTGCCGGCGCCTGAGGGCAGGGAGTTGGTTCCGGTCAGAATCAGCGCAGCGCCTTCGTGCGCGGCGAACGCGGCTCCGGCCAGAGCGTCAGGATAGTTGTCGCCGGTGGCGAAGACATAGTTGGCTTCGTCATTGGCGTAGGTGTTGAAGATCTGGCTCGCTGTCGCGTAGCGGTCCTCACCGCCCAGTCTGGTGACGCTGGTAATTCCAGACATCCCCTGCAGGGAGGAGAACAGGGAGTCGGAGACTACTGCCGAGCTGCCCAGCACCGTGATGTTGCTGATGCCCAGGTCCTTAATGACTGCCTGGGTGGAGGGATCAAGGCTGTTGCCGTCTGTCAGCAGGATCGGGGTATGGCTGCGGGCCGCAAAGGAGGCTGCAGCCAGGGCATCCGGGAAGTTTAGGCCATTGGCCAGGAAGACCTTGCCGTTCATGCCGGACTTATTGGCTACCGCACGGGCGATGCTGGCGGAGGTTTCAAACCGGTTCGCCCCGGCGTAGCGGGTGACCGTCAGGCCGGCGTTCTGCAGGGAGCTGAACACACTGTCGCTGATAACCGCGGTGCCGCCCAGGACCAGAGCTTTCGTGGCATGCAGGCGGGCGATTTCAGCGCTTACGGCAGGATCAAGGGCGCTGCCGCCGGTGAGCAGGATCGGAGCGTCATACGAGGCGGCCAGCACGCTGCCGGCCAGGGCATCCGGGAAGTCGTAAGCGGTTGCGATCACGACCGTGTCGGATTTTGCCCAGCCCTTTTGGCTCATGTCAATGGCTGTCTGGATGCGGTTAGCTCCGGCGACACGGGATACCACACTGGACTTGTCCACCGCGTACAGGGTGCCGATTTGGACTGAAACACTTGGCCCAATGAAGTTGACATCGTAGCGGTCACTGGTGGACGGGTTAATGGTGAACTGGACATTGCCGTTGCCGTCAACCGGGTAGGACCAGGAAGTGAGGCCGACCGTATTTTGATCGTTAATTTTGATTGAGTAGCCGGCACCGGCCAAGGCGTTGCCATGTGCGTCTTGCACCCGGAAATTAACCGTGTTGTTTTGACCGATGATGAGGCGGTTGCTGTTGGTGATACCTTTCACCGGCTTGACGGTGAAGGTGGCCACCGGCACTCCATTCAATTTGAGGCTTACAGCATCTGCCTTTTGGTCGTTTAGAATATTGACGTAAACTGTGGTGGAATAAACATTGGTAGCGGAATTCAAGCTCAGACCACCTGAGCTCGCGGTGATTTGGGTTGCGGTAATGTCTTGGTCTGCCAGACTGAATGTGTTCGCACCGGTTATGGCAGTGTTACTGCGTGGGTCGACCGCACTCACGCTCACGTTTTCACCGATACCCGCCGTAAGGAGCATATCGGAGGGAGTGATGGTCAGTTTGGGAGCCACTACGCTGATATTGGCTGCGCCGGTGTTGTTCTTGTTGGCTGAAGTGAGGGTGACCGTCAGGTCAGCCACTTTCGGGGCCATGAGTCCGGTAACCTTGAAGCCGATAACATTGCCGGAGCTGTCTGTAGCATCCACAAGCGAGGTGAATGCCACGCTGGCACCGTTGGAGACCGTCAACGCATAGGTCTTACCCGTAATGTCAGCGGCTTTAATCAGGTTGCCCTGGGCGTCTTTGGCGACGATGACCACATCCTCAGCCAGTCCGGCCACCAGCGTGCTGGTTTGAGACTGGACGCTGAGGGTGGAAGAACCGACAACCTTGCCCGCGGGAAGCACGGCCATCAAGTTGTTGCTCTGGTCATACACGTTTACGGTCACATTGCCGGCGTTGTCCGCTTGCATAGTTTGGAAGGTATAGACGCCGTTGTTGACCGGGTGGGTGGTGTCCAGGGTGAAACTGCTGATGCTGGGGTTGGCAGCAAAGGTGCCGTCAGGCTGCTGCACCGCAAACATGTTGGCAGCGTCGCCCACTACCTGGACGTTGGCGTTGTTGACAGGGTAGCCGTTGGCGTCAAGAACCGTGACAACCGGGGTCACAGCGGAGCCGATGCTCCGGGTACCGAAGTTGTAGCTGACCTGGTAGCCGGTCACAGCAGCAGTCGCCGCGGCGTTGACAGGAACCGCGTTGGTGCCGATCAGGGCGCCGAGAGTCACTGTCACTTTCCCGCCTTGCTGAGGATTGACCGAGCTGAACACCAGGTCCGTGCTGTCGACGTTGACGTTGACGTTGCTACTTACGGAAATGCTTTTGCTCTTGTCAGCGTTGTAAAGCGCCGGGGTTTGCGCGTTCCCGGTCAGGGTGCCGGTATAGGTGTCATCGCCGGGCACAGTCACGCTGAGGTTAATCTGTTTGATTTGCTGAGTGGCGTTCGGGTCCGCCCTAAAGCCGTAACCGTCCTGGTTATAGACGTTGAGGGTGAAGTTGTTGTTAGTGCCAACCGTCAAGCCTGTGCTGGCGCCGGCGCCGTTGATGTCGGTCAGGTTGGCCGTGAATACCCCGGGGGCGCCCACGCTGAAGCTGGTGCTGCCGGTGTAGTCAGTAATTTCCGGTGTGCTGCTTGGGTCATAAGTCACAGAGACTGTGACCGTGCCTGTGCCCGCAAAGGTTACCTGGGACAGGTCCAGAGTGCTGGTGGTTTTGGCCACCACTTTGCTGTACACACCGTTTGCCGATGTCGAATTGTCGGTGTCAAAGCCCGCGAGGGTATTGACGTTTTGCATGCCGACGCCGGTGATGGTGTAGGTGAGGGTCTGTGAAGTGGCAACCAGGCTGCCGTCCGTCTTGGTCGGGTCAAGCACTGTGATGGCCTGGCCTGCAGCCGGTACGGCGTTGCCGGTCACGCTAGCTTTCGCAGCCTTGACCGTCAGGGTGTTTAACCCATTGACGCTGAAGGTGCCGTAAGGGGTATAAACCCCTGCGTTCAGGGTGCCATAGTCGTACACCGCTGCGGCAGTAAGGGTCACGGTTTTGCTGAAAGCGCCGTTCGACGGGATGATGGAAACGGCGTCGGCCGTCACTTCCGTGCGGGAGCCGTCCGCGTTCAGCAGTGTGGGAACAAAATAGACATTCTCATCGACTCCAGTGCCATCGCTTTTCAGCAGGGTACCGGAGAAAGTGACGCTGTCCCCAATTTTCATGGGGTTTGGAACTGACATGGTAAGGTTGTATTTAGAGGTAATTTTGACCGGATTGGTTACGCCCACAACGCTCAGCGTGTAGACGCCTTCCGTGCCAAAGGAGTAGGTAAAGCTGAAAGTTCCGGCCGCGCTGGTAATCTCGTTAACCGGGGTTGCAGTGCCGCTGGGGTCTTTCATTGTAACCGCAGCACCGGCCAGGGCCTTGCCGTCTGTGCCGAGAGCGGTGCCACTGACGGTGGCTGTTTGCCCTACCGCTACGCTGCTGACATTCAAAGTGACCTTCGAGTAGTCAGGGAGGGCGGCAAATACAGACTGGATTGGCAACATAGTCAGCACCATGGCGATGAGCGCAAGAATAGCCAAGGGCTTTTTGGTCTTTCTCATGTAGTGTTTTTCTCCTCTCTTTTTTTCTGGGGTTTTGGTCTGCGGGTCCGGATCCGCACTCATCCTTCCCCTCTAGCTGCTTGCAGCTTTCTCCTCCTGCTACACCCCCCTTACATTCGCACAAGCTTTAGACATTGCGCAATATCTAAAGGTATCCACTGCCCCACCTTGGTGCATGGAGGCGTCCCCCCCTAAATTTGTCAACTGGGGGTGGTTTACCCTTTAGACTAGCGATTAATGAAGAAACCCCTTGCAGGTTCCAACATTGTTTATAGGTATTCTTTTTAAAATATGATAATCCTGCAATTGTCGGAATAAAATTTGGAAAAAGCTCTAAATATTTTCGACACGTTTCTACATCATATAACTTAACTGTTTTGTACGTTCTTGCGGCCAAGCCGCAGAGCTCTGGTTTCTTACAGGGGGATTGGTCTTAATATCCCTCAAATACCAAAATTCCGCGGTATATACCCAATGCGGCGCTGCTCCGGTAGGCAGCTGAAGCGAGCAGTTGTTCTTCTGTTGGGTTGGAAATAAAGCCTACTTCCACCAGTACCGCCGGCATCACAGTATTCTTGATAACGTAAAAGGGAGCGTCTTTGACCCCGCGGTCATGCAGACTGTCAAGACCCAGCTGCTGCGCCAGTTCGGCCTGTATATTCTTGCCCAGCCTCTGGGACTGGCTTGAGACGGGGTTCTTTGAACTGTAATAGGTCTCTGTCCCTGCGGCGCTTTGGCTGGTGTAAGAATTGTTGTGAATACTGACGAACAGGTTCGCTTTAGCATCGTTGGCAAGTTTTACTCTGGCCTGGAGATCGGGGAGTTCACTGTAGCCCGCCCCCGTTGGCGGAGTATCGCTGCTGCGCGTCATCACTACCGTGGCTCCTGCCTTGCGCAAGAGATCCGCCAGGTTCAGGCCGATGGCCAGGGTGTTGTTTTTTTCCAGCGTGCCGGAGGGGCCCATAGCCCCGGGATCCGGTCCGCCGTGCCCCGAGTCAACAACTATAGTTGAACCGGCTAACAGGTAAGACGGCTGGACAACCCCTTCTACCACACTCTGAACCTGAGCGGAGATGGCCGCAGTGCTGCCAATCAGATTTACCACCATGTTTCGCTCCGCCGCGTTACCCATGACAGAATAACTCACTGCCGGCAAGGAGGCTGTCGCTGTGAGAAAGATCGGGGCATTCTGCCTTGCCGCCAGCGCTCCTGCCACCAGACCGTCCGGGAAGTCTTCTCCTGTTACCAGGTAGGCCTGAGGCGCAGCCTGACTCCCCGCCGGAGCTCCCGGCAGCTTGTCCTGGGCAAAGAGGTCAAACTTTGCTGCAGTTTCGTAGCGGTCACTGCCGCCGATCCGGTTGACATTGGGCAAGCCAGTGATAACCGCATCCGCGATGGCCGCCTGACTGCCAAGCACCAGGGTCTGAGCCGCACCCAACTTAGCTAACTCAGCGCCTGTGGCAGACGGCAAGGCTTTCGCGCCGGTGAGCAGAATCGGAGTGCCGGTAACCGCGGCGTAAGGACCGGCTGCCAGGGCGTCCGGAAAATTCTCGCCGCTGGCTAAGATCACCTGACCGCTGCTCCCCAGCTTATCCGCGACCAAAGCGGCCGTGGCATAGCGGTCGCTTCCGCCGATGCGTTCGACGCTCAATCCCGCCTTGGTTAATGTGTCTGCAATTGCTTGCGACAAGGCTTTGGTACTGCCGAGCAGAACCACATGCTTAGCCTGCAGGCGCTTGATTTCACTTAACGCTCTCGGGTCAAGACTGCCGGGGTTGGTAAGGAGAATCGGCGCTCCCAGCCGGTAGGCCAAGGGTACGGCAACCAGGGCATCGGGAAAGTCATCGGACCTGACAAGAACAACGTTATCCGAGGTCTGCCAGCCGTTCTGGGAAACGCTGATTGCTGTGTCGATGCGGGTTGGGCCCGACATCCTCTGAGTCTTCTCTGTCAGTGGGGCAGCCTGTGCCATTGTCCCGGCAGCCAGCCAGAATAAGAGTAATAAACATGCTGTGGCTGCCCGCCTAACGTGTTTCTGCAATTAGAATCACCCCCGCTACTGGTATGATGCTTTGACTTTTGCTGTGACGGATCGCCCAGAGGCTATTCCTTTCAGTTCACAAGCCCGTTTACAGTGTCAACCACCGACTGGGGAACAGCCGCTTCGGACCCCAGGGTTACAATATCGTCCACTTTGCCCTTGCTGCCTGCCAGAAAACTGCTGACCTCCGGCTCTAGCATAGCGCCGTCCACCAGAACTATGGCGTTCCCGCCCCTTGCCGCCAGGGCGGAACCGGCCAGGGCATCCGGAAAGTTCTCTCCTGTGGCGACATAAATAGCAGCCAGGTTGAGCCCAAGACCGCGGTTTATCTCAACCGCGGTCTGGTACCTGTCAGCGCCCCAATAGCGGTTTGCTCCCGGCAGCTTGGCGGCCACGCTGTCGCTGACCACCGCAGCGCTTCCGACAACGACAGTCTTTGTGACTCCCAGGTCGCTGAGGGCGTTTTGGGTGGCGGCCGGCAGCGAGTCTTGTGCGGTCAGGAGAATTGGCACGCCGTTGAAAGCCGCCCAGGGCGAGACAGCCAAGGCATCAGGGAAATTGAAACCATAGGCGACAACAGCCTCGCCCCTGCTGCCCAGACAGACGGCTATCTTGGCCGCTGTATCAAAGCGGTCCGCCCCCCCCAGCCTCTCCACGTCTTTGACATAACTTTTAGCCTTCAGGCTTTGTTCGATGCCGCCGGACAGCGCCTGCGCCGATCCGAGAATAAAAACCTTCTGTGGTCTGAGGCGGTCCAGCTCTGTTTCAACCGCGGGAGTCAGGCGCGAAGGATTGGTCAGCAAGATGGGAGCGTTGTATTTGTAAGCCAGGGGGGTTCCGGCCAAGGCGTCGGGAAAATCGTCGTCTCTTGCCAGGACTACTGTATCAGCCCCGGTTGGCCAGCCGCGCTGCGCCACCGCAATAGCTGTCAGGTCACGGTCGCTGCCGGCAAGTCTGGCAAGCGTTGCTGCGGTGTTCGTAATCGTAAATTGCGCTGTGAAGGCGCCGGCCATGGCAAGGCCCACCGGGTTTTTCAGGTTTGCAACGACCAATTGATAGGTGTTGCCAACAGTTAGCGGAGTGTCCGGCTTCAGGGAAATGGTACTGGAATCAAGCAGCGAGACAGTTGAATTCACGGCTGTGCCGTCAGAGCCCTTCAGCAAAACATTGCCGCTGTTCACGCCGGCTGGGTCAATGTTCTGGTCCATCTTGATGATTACCGTAGGCTCGGTAGTGTTGACCCCGGAGCCGTCGGGATAATTCAAGGACTGTACCCGCGGCGCCGTGAATGCCGCAAAATTGTACGAGACATCAGGGGTGTCGTTGTAATCATACATGTTGATGTAATACTTGCCCGGATTCAGCCAGATGCTGGTTTGCTCCGTGACACCCGCATAGCCGGCATTAACATGCTGGATCAGGTTACCGTTAGGCTTAAACACATCAAACGCCGCATCAATTACCGGCCCTCCCATAGCCAGATAGACCTGGCCGCCGGTCTTAAGGTTTACCTGGTACCAGTCTATGTCCCCCGCCGGCGTCAGGGTTGCCGAACCTGCTGTGTTGGTGATGTCTTTAGCCTGTTCCCGGGTATCATTCACCTCCCTGCTGTCTCCGCCGTCAGAAAGCGAGACGGTATATGGATTTGCTGAAAAACCCCCTCCTTCGCCGCTAATCGCCAGATAATAGCCGCCTGGCCCGGGGAGGCTGACCTTCGTTTTGAGCTGGCCTCCCTTGCCCGGGTGAAAGCTGTATACGGCCTTCCGGCTGCTGTCCAATACGCTTAAATCTGCATCCAGATCGCCCGGGGCCTGGAAATCAAGCGTCAAGTTATTGCTTTGGGCCTGGATATAAAAATAATCAACTTCGCCGGGCCCGTCGACGCGCGCGTTCCAGGTCATCCCCGAATAGACGTGATATGCGGCGCCGGCGGAATTATTCGGCTGAAACCGATCGGCTGCCTGGTAGTTTTGCAGTGTGCGCAAGACGTCCAGGCGGCCTGCGCCGTATTCAGGATCAGTGCCGGGGTCACCCAGATCAGCTGCTCCTTTTTCGATGCGGTCCGCCACTTGGGCGGGTGTCAGATTAGGCTCTTTTCCGAGGAGCAAGGCAGCTGCCCCGGTTACAAACGGCGCGGCCATGGATGTTCCGCTCATACTGGCGTAGCTTGACGCGCCGGTGGAGGGGTCGTAATAGGTACTCAGTATGTCTGCTCCGGGGGCGCTCACAGCAACCTGCGGCCCTTGAGCGGAAAAAGGCGCCTCAACATCTTCTGAATTGGTTGCCGCCACGGCGATTACCCCGGGAAACGCGGCGGGATATTCCACCGGTCCGCCATTGTCGTTACCTGCTGCGGCAACCACCACCACACCCTTGGCAACAGCGTTTTCTACCGCCTGAGCCAGCAAAGGGTCGTAATCCGCCCCGCCGAGACTTAGGTTTACGACCTTTGCCCCTTTAGCTACGGCCCAATCAATCCCAGCCGTTATGGCATCAGTAGTTATAACCGGGTTTCCCGCCGCATCTAAATAGGCTGCCCTTACCGCAAGTAATTGAGAATTGGGCGAGACTCCGGCTATGCCTGTCCCGTTGCCCGCAGTCGCTGCCGCGATGCCGGCCACATGGGTGCCGTGACCGACTATATCCTGGGCGTACCCCTCGCTGCGATTCACCGCATCATATTGGCCCGCGATCTTGTTCCTTAAATCGGGATGGTTAACATCAATGCCGGTGTCGACAATGGCGATTAATGCCCCCGGGCTGCCCGGCGATACGTCCCACGCCTGGGGAGCATTGATGCGCTGCAGCCCCCACTGCCGGCTGAATTCCTGGTCATTGGGGACAGCGGCAAGGGTGTACCTGTAGTTTGGCTGCACTTGTTTCACTGACGGGTCCGATTTCAGTTCCGCCAAGAGACGCTCAGCAGCTTTGGCGTTGGTTGTTTTAATCAGGCTGAACCCCTGCCTTGCTTGCACGCTTTGGATTTTGCCGGCATGCCGGGCGATGACCCGGTCGCCGTTATTCCCGTCTTTGAACCGGACCAAAATCTCGTCCGCCGCCGTCTTTGTCCCCGGCGCGGGGTTGCTTTGGCCTTTTGGCACAGGCTTGGGGAGCAAGACAGGCTGCGGCCCCAGCAGTTCAGCGCCGGGGCCGCTCGAGACAAAGCCTGCCGATTGTGTTAACGGTTTATCTTGAACGAGTTCATTTTCCCTGCCTGTTGCTGCCGGGGAAATAACCAGATTGGGAAATACCAGCGCCGCGATCGCGAAACTTATAATTTTTTTTAACCAACGTTTTGACATTTTTCTCACATTCTCCAGCCATAAATCCCTTTAATGGATTCAATTCGACTCGAAGTTTTATTTTCCTGGGGTCTAAATCTATTCGGGCAAAAAAAACTGTTGTGCGAGCTGTATTCCTCAGCAAATGTTCTATTTTCTCGGCAGGTATTAAGCAGATTTAACACGAATTTAAGGAGGTGATGCTTGTTTCAGAAACGGGGGTAAGAAAACGGAGAAAATGAAAAAACACAGCTTCATTTTTTTGCTTGCACTGGCGGTTCTTTTAACCGTGCCGGGGATTGCCTCGGCAGCGCCGGTGATTACCCGCCTCGCGGGTTCAAACCGCTACCAGACCAGTGTGGCTATTGCCCAAAACGGCTGGACCCAGTCCGACACTGTAATTCTGGCTACCGGCGCAGACTTTCCTGACGCCCTGGCCGGAAGCGTGGTGGCTAGAAAGTATAACGCTCCGCTTCTGCTCACCCCGCCTGCCGGCCTTGATGCCGGCGTAGCTCAGGAGATCAGAGCCTTGCAGGCCAGGCAGGTAATCATTCTGGGCAGTTCCAGCGCGGTGAGCGACAGCGTGGCCAGGGAGCTTGAGTCCCAGGGACTTGCCGTCCCGCGGCTCCAAGGGGCCGACAGGTTCGCGACTGCGGTGCGGATAGCCCAAGCGGTGGCAGGCGCTGCCACGCCCAACAGTGTTTACCTGGCCAACGGCGATGGTTTTGCTGACGCGCTCAGTGTGGCGCCGGTGGCGGCAAGGTTGCAGCTTCCGGTCCTGCTGACAAGCAGTGATACTCTTCCTGCGGTTACCCTAAGCTACTTGCTGGATGCCCATGTCAGCCACGTAACCCTGATCGGGAGTTCGGTTGTGATCAGCGACAGCATCAAAACCCTGCTTCAGTCCAAGGGCATCTCTGTGGACAGGCTGCAGGGCGCCGACCGGTTCGCCACCAACACCGCCGTGGCAGCCAGCTCCGGCTCGGACTTCTCCAATGTTTACCTGGCTACAGGTTTGGATTTTCCCGATGCGCTGTCCGGCGCGGCCTTGGCTGCTCTGCATAACAGCATGGTGATTCAGGTGCAGCCGAATCAGCTCCCCTGGTCAACCTACTCCTTCCTCTCCTCGCACCGGGGGGAAATCAAGAATTACTTTATTCTGGGGAGCAGTATGGCGGTGAGCGCTGCGGTGGATTCCTCCATCAGAACAAATCTGGCCAATCTTATATCCCTCATGTACCTCGGGCCCGGGAATTCCTCGGTTAGCAGCTATGAGTCGCGCCTGAGCGCTGACCCGAATATCCTTCAGGCCGTCAATTATCTCTCTCCTTCCTGGCTGAGCCTGATTGACGGCAATGGTACGGTGGTTGAAGATTCCCGTTACAGCGCCTCAGATTACCAGAGCTTTGTGCAGTGGGCCCATGGCAGGGGTTTGAGCGTCCTGCCTCTGGTGGCCAGCCCCTGGGGCAGCGAGGGCCGCGCCTGGGTCAACACAACCCTGCAGAACGCTCCCCAAACCCTGGTTAATAACCTGGTCTCGCAAGTAAACAGTTTGGGGGCAGACGGGCTGGTCCTCGACTTCGAGGATTTCAGCACATCCTCTACCCTGTTTACCAACCTGGTTTCCCAGCTGGCCGACGCCCTTCACGCCCGGAACAAGCTTCTTGTTGTAGCGGTAATGGCTAAAGACGGCGCCAGCGACAGCTGGCTTGGCCGGTTTGATTATGCCGGCATCACCGCCAAGGCAGACTTGATGAATATCATGACCTATGACAACCATATCGGCGCCAACGACCAAGGTCCGGTGGCGCCTGTGCCTTGGATCCAGACAGTCCTGGACAGGGCCATCAACACCTACCATGTCCCGTCCTCCCGCATCCTGATGGGCCTGCCCCTCTACGGACGGCACTGGTACCTCGACGCTCAAACAGGGAACTGGCTGGAGACGAAACCGCTTTCCTGCCAGGATGCCATGAACCTGGCCGCGTCTAACGGGGCTCCCGTCCAGCGGAGCGGCTCGGACCCGACTCCCGGCTTTAGCTTCCAGGGACCCTACCCCTCAACCTATCAGGGCTCCGCCACAGGTAATACCCAGCACCAGGTGTGGTTTGACGACCCGCTGAGCTGGAGCCGGAAGCTGGACTTAGCCGGCCTCAATAACCTCGGAGGCGTGGCCTCCTGGGGCTTCAACTGGCCGGCCCCCCCTGACCTATGGACCATAATGCAGCAAAAGATATAACGCCAAGAACCTTAGGGTCACCCCTAAGGTTCTTCTTATCTGGAAAGAATTACATCCTCCCGCATCGAGAAAAATAAATCTTAATGTCGAATATATTAATGAGAAAGACTTCTCGCCTTTCTCATGTAGTGTTTGGCAAGTTTCTAGTTTTCGCACAGACTGGATACTTGCGCAATGGGAGCCCCGGACGCGGGGCTCCTTTTGTCTTGACGACAAAAACCGTACCGCTGAGGGTACGGTTTTCTAATAGGCTCCTTTGCCGCTGAAGACTACGAATAACGTTTTCCAGAGAATTTTGAGGTCAAGCCAGAGGCTCCAGGTCCGGACATATTCCAAGTCGTAGGCCATAGTTTCACCCAGGGTGAGTTCGCTGCGGCCATTGATCTGGGCCAGGCCGGTGACGCCCGGGAGGACCTTCAGGCGCTGACGCTGAGCCGGGCTGTATTTTTGCACAATTTCCGGGATCTCCGGGCGAGGACCCACCAGGCTCATGCTGCCCGCCAGGATGTTCAGGAGCTGAGGCAGTTCGTCCAGGCTGGTCTTGCGCAGAAATCTGCCGCTGCGGGTGACCCTCGGGTCAGACTGCTCTTGAAAGACGAAGTCATTCAGCTCTTTGATCCCCGCCAGTTTACTCTGGAACGCAGCCTCCGCGTTTTGGACCATGGTCCGGAACTTGAAGATCGTATAGGGTTTGCCCGAGATTCCTATCCTGGTTTGGCGGAAAATTGCCGGCCCGGGTGAATCCAGACGGATCCACAAGGCGATCACGAGCCACAGGGGGGACACCAGCAGCAGCAGAACTATGCTCGCAACAATATCAATCAAGCGCTTGAACCAGTAATGCCAGCGGGGCAGATACCCCGCCGCAGCAGCATCATTATGAGCAGCCAAATTTCGTCCCATCCAAAATCACCCCTTCCAGGACACGGGGACGGTTCCGGCGCGAGCCCTGCTGGAATCGAGTACGCTGGGAATTGCTAGCTCCGGGAACGCTCTGCCACCCGTTTCACCGCTTCAATTACGTCCAGCCTGTCCTGGTCGCTCATCCTGGGATAAAGCGGCAGGGACAAAATGCGCTCGAACGTTTCCGCTGCCCGGGGAAAATCCCCCGGCTGATAGCCGAATGTGTCGCGATAATACGGGTGGAGGTGCACGGGAATGAAGTGCACGCTGGTACCGATTTTTTCAGCCTTCAGCTCCTCGATGAACTGATTGCGGTCTGTCTTTAGTTTTGCCAAATTCAGCTTGAGAACGTACAGGTGCCAGGCGTGGCGGGCATAATCCAGCTCGACCGGGATTTCCAGTTCCGGCATGTTGCCAAAGGCTTCATTGTACTGCGCGGCGATCCCGCGCCTTACCGCCTGCAGCCTCTCCAGCTTTGCCAGCTGGCTCAAACCCAGGGCAGCCTGAATATCTGTCATATTATATTTATAACCGGGGTAAAGAATTTCGTAAAACCAGGAGCCGGACGCAGTATAGCGGTTCCAGGCATTCCTGCTCATGCCGTGCAGGCTGAGCACACGTATCTTGTCGGCTAAGCCGGGATCATCGGTGGTAACCATGCCCCCTTCACCGGTGACCAGGTTTTTGGTGGCGTAGAAAGAAAAGGCCGTCGCGTTGCTGATGGAGCCAATCATCCTGCCTTTGTACTGGGTGTATACGGCGTGGGCCGCATCCTCCAGCACAAACAGGTTATGCTGCCGGGCCAGGGCCAGGATTCCGTCCATGTCACAGGGATGCCCGGCTATATGAACCGGTACGATGGCTTTAGTGCGGGAAGTGAGCTTGGCCTTGATTTGCTCCGCATCTATGTTCATGGTTATGGGGTCAATATCGGCAAATACCGGAGTGGCGCCGGTATGGATGATCACATTGGCTGAGGCTGCAAAGGTGAAGGGCGTGGTTATGACCTCATCTCCCGGCCCGATTCCGGCCGCGACCAAGGCAAGATGCAGGGCAGCTGTACAGGAGTTGACGGCTACAGCGTGTTTGGCCCCCACATAGGCGGCAAATTCCTTTTCAAACTCCAGGGTCTTGGGGCCTTTGGTAATCCAATCAGATTTCAGACTGTCAACTACCCCGGCGATGTCATCGTCTTCTATCAGGGGCAGGGCGTAGGGCAAAAACTCCTGTCGTCTCGCCACTTGCGGTCTCCTCCTTACAAAGTCCAAATTAGCGGGTAACGGTCTTGACAATTCTCATACGTCCCAAAGCATAGATTATCACACCATGAATGTCCTTATCCAGGCGGTCCAATACCAGCAGGTAGGCGATTCCACCCAGGGCCAGGGCCAGAATCGGGTTGTACCTGGAGAGCAAGTACAGGATAAAGCCCAGAATCAAGCCGGCTATGCCGACCCCGGTGAGTTGTTTCACAACGTTTACATCATACACCTTTTTGCGCACGGCGAAAAGATAGGCAAGCAAGATGTAGGTCTCGGTGATCAGGGTGGCGGCGCTGGCGCCGTAGATGCCGTAGCGGGGTATCAGAAACAGGTTCAGGAGTACGTTTCCCACCGCGGCGCTGCCCTGGATAGCTGTGCGGATCCATTGGTTGTCAGTGGTAGTCAAGACATCCCCAATGGGAAAACTCATGGCTTCCAAGGCGAAAAACCAGGCCAGGATCTTCAGGGCCGGCCCTGCGTTGGCAAAACGGTGGCCGTACAGCAGGTTAATGATTGGGTCCGCCAGCAGAAAAAGCCCCAAACTTACAGGCAGACCGATCGCTGCCAGGAACTTGAAAATCTTCTCCACGGTCTGTTTATGGGTATCCCGGTTGGTCACGCCCAATTGGTATAGAATTGGGTACAACACAGACGTTAGGATGCCCGGGATGAATAAAAGCACGGAAATAAGCCGGTAAGCCGCAGCGTAGGTGCCTACCTCCACGGTGCTGCTCATCAGGGACAGCATGAAGGAATCGATCTGGAAGTAGATATAATAAAACAGATAGGCGATGCCAAAAGGCAGCCCGCCCCTGAGCATCAGCCCCAGGCTTCTGGGTTCGAGCCGCAAGCAGGTCGCCTTTGTTACCGCCCTGTAAAGCAGAAGGGTGATGCAGGCGATGACCACGGCTTGGGCCCAGGCGATCTGAATCACGCCATAACGTAGAACAAGCACCACAATTGTTCCCAGCCCGATCAAAAAGGTGGAAAGGAACTGGTAGATGGCAGCGATATACATCTCCTGACGGGCCTGGAAGTAATTATAGAACATGTTGTTCAGGGCGCCCGCACCGTTAGCCAGGCCGAATATTGCCACCATAGTGATGACGTTGCTGTCGTACCCAAGCGGTTTGGCGGCCAGCCACATAATCACGTCCACCACCAGAATCAGGAGCGCCCGGAAAACCAGAGTGTTGCCCAGATAGCCAGGCAGCTTCTTGGGTTCGCGGGAGCCTTCCTGGACGATGTACTGGCCCAGGCCGAAGTCCGTAAACAGGATCACCATACTGACAAAGGTCGACGCGGTGGCGTATTCGCCGGAAGCTGCGGGCCCCAGATAACGGGTGACAAAAATCCCCACCACCGCTGAAATGGCCCGGGCCAGCACCGTGGCCACGCTTAAGGCTACTGTGTTCTTAAAGATGACCCTGGCTTCCACACTCTACACCCCTGCCTTGGCCCGGTTCCGGCTGAGCCCGTGATAAAGGTCAGCCAGCTTCCTGCCCATCTGTTCCCAGTTCCAGTCCTTCGCTACCGCCTCTTGGCCCCGCATACCCATCTCTTCAGCTTCTGCAGGGTGGTCCAGCAGATAGCGGATGGCGTTGGCAATCTGCTCTGGGCGGGTGGGGTCTACAATCAGCCCGCAGCGGGCCTTTTCCACATAGCTGCGGATAGGGGGCAGATCGCTCCCCACCACGGGAATGCCGCAGGCCATATATTCAAACTGCTTAATAGGGATATTTTTATAAAACTTGGGAACGGGTAGAAGTGTAACCAGACCGGCTTTAGCGGCAGCCACATAGCCTGGCACCTTTTCATGGGGCACAGGCCCTACCATATCTACCCATTGGGCCAGATCGTTCTCTGTAATGTAGTGTTCCATATCGACCTTGCATTGCTGGTCGCTAAAGGGCCCCACGAACACCAGCATGATATTGGGGTGGGTCTTGCGCACTTGATTGACCGCAGCCAGAAGTTCCAGCGGGCCCCGCACGCGGGCAATACCCCCTTCATAGATCACGATGTCGCGCCCCGCATACCGGGCCATAAACTCCGGGTCAGGCTTGGCCTTATAGAAGAGATCGGTGACAGGATAGTTGAAGATGGTGGTAACGTTGCGGTTCAGCTTGCTGTAGCGTTTTTCAATATTGTCGTCGGCGGTGATGATTTGGTCCATGCCTGGCACGAACCAGCGCTCCCAGCGATCCATGCCCCAGGCAGCCAGAAGCTTCAGCCACCCCGGCAGACGGGTGGTATTGAGCATCATGTCGGGGTAATGTTCGTGGGCATCGAAGATTACCCTGCGCCCAGTGCGTGCCTGTAAGCGCCTGCCGACCCAGAGCAATTCAGGCTCATGAAACTGGTAGGCATCACAATCAATCATTTCCGCCCGCGCCGCTAAGCGCCCGAGGACCTTCAAGCGGCTCCACAGGCCTTCCCCCCGCGGCAAACTTATGAGATTAATGCCATCAGCCTCGCTGACAACTTCCGGCCCTGTACCGAGGATGGTTACGTCTATACCCTGGCGCTTCAGGCTAAGCGCTTCCTTATGATAGATCCTGTCATCTTTTATGTCGTGGGTAGTGGTCAACATGCAAACATGCATTGGGCCTGTCTCCTTGCCGGCTTTCCTTTTTCTAAGCCTCAAGCTATAATGAAGTGAATGTTTTCTGGGAGGTATTACGATGCGCATCCTGCTGGTTTCCCATATGTATCCAAACTCTTTTAACCCTGTGGCCGGCATCTTTGTCAGGCAACAAGCGGAAGCTTTGCAGGCGCTAGGTATTGAGCTTATAGTGATTTCACCCGTGCCCTGGGCGCCCGGACCCCTTCGCTTACACCCCAAGTGGGCGCGTTATGCGGAAATACCCCTGGAAGAGGATGTCAATGGCATACACGTTTTCCACCCACGGGTCCCGGAGTTTCCTCGCTCCTATGGTCTGCGGTTTTCCGGCTGGTTGTATCAAACCAGCGTCAAACCCCTCTTGACAAAGCTGCACTGTCAGCGGCCATTTGATTTGGTGCACGCCCATGTGGCATTGCCGGACGGCGCCAGCGCCCTCGCTTTCTGCCGCCATTATAACGTGCCCTTGGTACTAACTATCCATGGACAGGACTTCTTTCATACCATTCACAGGAACCATGCCTGCCGCGCCAAAGTTCAACAGGTGCTTCAGGCTGCGGAGCGGGTCGTACTGGTAAGTTCTAAGCTCAGAAGCCTGGCCGAAGCAGAAGGGCTTGTATCAGATATGAGCAAAATAAAGATAGTACATAACGGGGTCGACCTGAAGAGCGTTTACCAAGGCGAAAACCCGCTGCAAGCCGCCTATGCCGGTAAACAATTGGTACTATCAGTCGGATATTTAATCAAGCGCAAAGGACATGCCTTCATGCTGGAGGCAATTTCCCGCCTGGCACCGAACTTCCCGCAACTCCGCTACCTGATTGTGGGCAGCGGGGAGGAACAAGAAAACTTGGCATCCCAGGCCAAGGCTCTTGGCATAGCTGAGAGGGTCGAGTTTCTAGGCCGGCGCTCCCACCGGGAAGTGCTGCAGTATATGGATGCCTGTGATATCTTCGCCCTCCCCAGCTGGGATGAAGCTTTCGGCGTGGTCTATGCAGAAGCCATGGCGCAGGGCCGGCCGGTAATCGGCTGCAGGGGAGAGGGTATCGAGGACTTTGTCGTACACGGGAAAACCGGATATTTGGCTGAACCCAGAGACACTGAGTCCCTTACCAGGATCCTCGCCAATCTTCTGGCGCATCCCTCTCAAGCAGTAGAAGTGGGACTGGCGGCCAGGAAAGTGGTGGCAGAAGAGTTTACCTGGGATAAATGCGCCCTTAAGTTAAAGGAAGTTTATGCTTCTATGCTAAGCTAAGATCCCTAACTGGTCCAGCCAAGACTTGATGATTTGCTGCCAGCTATAATGCTCCGAGACGAAAATTCTCCCCGCGCGTCCCATCTCTTGACGCGCGGGATTTTTTTTCAGCTGCAGCACTGCCTCAGCCAGTTGTGCCGGGTTCTCCGGTTCAACCACAACCCCTCCTCCGGACTGCAGGACCAATTCTGCCGCCTCTCCCTCTCCACAGTAGATTACCGGCACTTCAGAGCCTAGAGCAGGAAACATTTTGGAAGGGCGGGCGCCCTCGAAGAGCTTTGATTTTTTCAGGGGCACGATGCTGGCGCCGGCCAGGGAAAAATAGCGGGGCATCTGCTGGACGGGTTGGAAGTCAACGAAACTTACATGTGTTAAGCCCCTGGCTTGCGCCATTTCCTGCAGCTTAGGTTTTTCTGTTCCATCACCTACGAACAAAAACCTGATATCCCGGTGCTCCTTCAATATCTCAGCTGCCGAGATCACGCTTTCCAGCCCCTGGGCATACCCCATGGTGCCCGTGTAAATCAATACAAAGTCATCGGTCCCCAGCTTTAAACTCTCGGCCAGCTGCCAATCCCGCTCCCGGGGTGAAAACATATCCAGGTTAACACCGTTGGGTAGGAATGTGACCTTCTCAGCCGGCAGGCCGCGCTCAAGCAAAGAGTTGCGAATACCTTCGGTCTGAGTGGAGATTTTCCATGCTTTGCGGTAGAGCAGGTTTTCCAGCCGCTTTGCCGCTGAAATCATCCATTTATTGTTCACCAGGCCAAGAGCCACAGCGGACTCAGGCCACAGGTCAGAAATATTCATAATCATTTTGCAGTTATGCCACCGGCTGTATGTTAGGGCTGCAATCCCCAGAAAAAGGGGTGGCGACTCAAATAGGATGATGTCCTGCTGTCCTGCCTTGCTCAAGCCCCAGAAGGAGGAAAAGACGAAAGAAAAGTAGTTCGAGAGGCGTTTCCAGAATCGGCCGCGTTCTACCGGATATATCCAGGTGCGCCAAACCGGAAGGCCGTCTACTTCATCATGCATCAGCCACCGGCCCCGGTATTCAGGTGGAATTACACCTGTGGGGTGGTTGGGGAAAGCTGTCACCACGGTTACCGCATGGCCCGCCTGCTGCAGCCCTTTTGCGACTTCTTTCAGACGCACCTGGGCGGCTCCGGACTCGGGCGGGAAGTATTGGGTCAGGATTAGGATGCGCATGCAATCTCCTCGCTTAGTCAACGGCCTAAGACCTTTTTTAGATACGAACCGTACCGGGCGTATATGGTCCTGCCCACCCGGGCCCCAATAGTGCGGTTACGGTAGGCGTAAAGGTAAGATCGTTCCGTACTGCCAAAACTCTTTTTGAATTTGGCAATGCTGGGAATGTTGGCTCCTACCATATCGTATAATTTCACACCACCCGCCAGAGCACGTTTAAGGTATTCCCACTGAATCAGGTTGTTGGGCACCACTTTATTATACTCACGATCAGAAACCCCGTCGAGGTAATAGGAGGTGCTGCGGTCGCGGGGAAAGACTCCCCCGGCAATATATTTACCTTCGTAGCTGGCCATGAGTACAGTCAAGTCACCGCTTGGATAAAGCTTTTCCCATAATATTTTAAAGTAATCGCGGCTGAAGGGAGGTTCCTTTCCCTGGCGGGTGTACACACCCCGGGATAGTATATAGTAAGGGTCCAGCCACTCCTCTAGATTCCGGGCCTCCAGGATCTCTACTCCCACTTTTTCGGCTTTACGCACAGCATTTCGGCAGCGCACTTCCAGCTGGGACCAAAGAGACTCTTCGTCTTCAGGTATCAATAAGTCCAGAGTGCAAAGCTCCTGAACCACGAAGCTATGCTGCTGCAGAACCTCCCGGGCTGAAGTGTCAGACAGGGCCAGTTCCAGATAGTCGATACGGTGTTCCGCCGCATATTGTTCCAAGGCAGGAAGAAACTCAGCCAGATCTATAAATCCCAAGGGACCGCTGTGAGGCGTAGCAATTCCCATGAGAGGACTGCCGGCCAATTTTAAGGTCCATATGTGCCGCTCCGCCAGGGGTAAAATTCCTGCCAGGTTTCCCTCGGTGTCAAAAATGCCCAGCCGGTTAACCTTAACCCCAAAACCCTTTTCCACAATGTCCTGCCATTCCCAGCGGTGAAATAGAGAGCCCCTTGAATTTTGCAGCAAAAACTCCTGCCACTGTTCAAAGGTGAGCGGTTTAAGCTCCAAAGCTGTTCTTCCCTTCTCTGTCGATGTAGCCCAAAGTCAAAAGCATTGCCATACTTAACCAAATCATCGGATCTTCAAAAAAACGCGCCTCGGACTGCGAACTGATAAACACAGCAAGAAACCACAACAGATAGCCCACCCCCGGCACGTAGGCTGCATTGTCCAGACGGCGTAAGCGCCAGAGGCCCCTAAAGGCACATACAAGCACCCACGCCAGTGCCAAAAGCCCCAGGGCGCCTAATTCGGCGGCAATGGTCATGAGAGTGGTATGAGACAGTGTGGCCCCGTAGGGTACAGTCTTCAAGGCGCTGTAGTATTTCAAAAAGGTCTGTTGAAAGCCTCCCAGGCCCACACCCAGGAGAGGGTGGGAGCGAAACATGGCCCACGCCGCTTTCCACAGGTACAGCCGCTGCTCGTCCACAGCTCCCACACCCTGCTTCAAAGTCGCCAGGCGCTCATACACCGTTGGCCGCAGAATCACGATCATCCCGCCGAATAGGGTCATCAACCCTGCAGGCATCATAATGCCGGTCCTGGGCAGGAGGATTATCAGCATGATCAGAGCCAGAACGGTGGTGAGCAGTCCGCTCCTGGACAAGGTGACGGTCAAGGCCGCAAGGAGAGCAAGCAGAGAAACTATGTAAATCGCCTTAAACTTCGGCCGCTTTTCATGGTAAAAGAGGAGCAGATTGGAGACAATCCCTAGAGCCAGGTAACGAGCGAAGATGTTAGGATCCACAAAAGTGGCGTTAACCCTGGCAATTTCACCTGTAGCCAGGTTGGCGTACCACAGGAAGTGAAGGGTCTTCCCCTCATACAGGGCCAGTGGGCTTAAGGCCACACCCACCCACTGTACTACCCCCAGGAGCTTCCATGCCTGCTTCCTTTCCGCCAATACAATGAGGCTGAGAAAGAGGACAAATAGAGATATCAGGCGTACAACTTCGGTCAGGCTTTTCATTCTGCCCACCGAAACTAAGATACTCAAGGCCCCCACACCTATGTACAATATAAAAGCTCTGGTCAAGGGCTGCTTGAACGCCCACTTGAGCTTATCCCGCTGCAGTGGTTCCCGCCAGAGGCGCAGGGCAGCAGCCAGAGTTATCACTACTGTGACAATCCTGGCCAGGGAAACCATGCCAAAGGCTCCGCTGGAGCCCAATGACGGGTACCAGGTGCTCGATATGTCCAAAGCCACCGCAGCGGCCAAAACATAGACTAACGAGCCGGGGCGCTTCCAACCCAGATAGGCCAGACAACCCAGTGTAAGCAGGAGCGCCAGAGTCTTAAGCAACAGCAACATCAGCCATCTCCTTCAAACTCTATTTGAAGCATTTCCTGAACGGGCATGTCGATATAACCCTCTCCTAGTTCGAAATCGCCTGTTACGGCAAGTATGCGCTCCGTTGGACAGTACAGCCGGATTCGGCCCGGCGGCAAGCCATCTCCTCTAACGCCCTGCCAATGAATCTTCCAGAGCCTTCCTTCCTGGTGTAAACTCAGCCTGGACTGGCGCCGGAGGTAAAACCAGCCCAGGATGTCCCGGGGAATAGCGATCCATGCTCCTTCTTTCTGGGCCTGTTGTATCAGTCGTACATAGACATCGCCCCAAAAACGTGGCGCTGTGAAACTTTGGTTGTGCCAAAGCAGACTGACCATGCCGCCGAAGCGACGTGCGCTGGCCAAAATAGGCTGAACCAGGGAATAGGCTTGCTCCCGGTTCAAGTTCAGGTGTTCCTCCGCCAAGAGCGCCCCGTCCTGAATGTGCAGAGGCAGTTCCCACAAGTGTTCACAGTTTAATGGCCGGTAGGGCTGGAGAGTACCGGCCCGGAACCCAACTGTTTCGTTAAAACCAAAGGTGGAATCATAAAGAAAGCCACCCTTGTCCAGAGCCTCAAAGGAGTCGGGAGACTTGAAATAAAGCCAATGCATTCTTACCCCCAAATCGGAGCGCCCCGTACGCTGGCTGATCTGCTTTAACTCCTGTGCAGCGTCTTCAGCATTGTGCCAGGCATCTATTCCGTGGACCCCAACTTCCCAGCCCTCTTGCTCTAAAGCCTGAAGCATTTCCTGATATTGCTCGGGTTCATAGTGGGATGCCCTATTAGCTGGCGCCCGTGGAATGTCTATTCCCTTGCCGGGCTTGCCGGGCTCCGGCATAAAGTACAGGCTTGAACGCACTTGCAAACTGCGCTCCAACTCCAGAAGCTGGTTCAGTGCCTTCTGCCAGCAGTCTTGGCCCAGTCCAAGCTTGGCAGCGCAGGCTTTGTTGGCCTGCCACAATCCGGCAAGAAATTCCCTGATTGTAACTTTGCCGGAGCGTAAACGCCGCCAGTTCACCAGTGTGCTGCGGTAGAGATAACCCAAAAAGGTGCGTCCCAAGGGGAGTTCTTTCAGACTGAGGATATCTATATCATGAGTTAAGGCCATGCAATAAGTATAGCCCCATGGCACAGGCGGCAATTCAAGCCAGACCTGCAGTTCACGTCTGAAGACCTGGCGCAGTTCGTGTAATAGTTCATCGAGCCGGGGGCTGGAAGCCTGCCCAGGCGGCTGACCAAAGAGCAGCAAGGATTTGGCCTCCTGGCCGAGAGCAGGGAATTCCACGCGGTGCAGCCTAGGGTTTTCGCCACTGACAGGCCCGCAGACCACAGCAAGAGGCGAACCGGATACAGTAGTGAGGTCGACTCCATCTACCAGCAGCACATCCACGCTAAAATCATTCCAATAAAAGGAGAGGCCCAAGAGCGCCTCTAATTCCTGGTACAGCCTAACCAAAGGCTGCCCGACATAACAGCCAATCTTTCCCGCCGAAACCTCTGCGGTCATGGCCCGCTTTCCTCCATAGCAGCAAGTATTTCCTGACTGGCCCTGCCATCGCCATAAAGATTCTCGATATAATCCGGTCTGGGGTGGTTTTGATAATGTGCCACTGCTGCAAGGATTTTATCCCGGTCAGTACCGGTTAACACGTTCCACCCTGCTTCAACGGTTTCTACCCACTCAGTCTCGTTTCTCAGCGTAATGCAGGGAACCTTGCTCAGATACGCCTCTTTTTGCACTCCGCCCGAATCAGTCAGAACCAGCGCAGTCCTCTGAAGCAGCCAAACCATGTCAAGGTACCCTACGGGTTCCAGGATCTGTACATTATCTGATACAGTAACGTTGCTGTCATTTAGCACCTTTCGGGTGCGGGGGTGAAGCGGTAGTATGATCTTTGCCGGAATCCGAGCAAATGCCTGAAAAATTTGTTTCATACGTGAAATATCATCGGTATTTTCCGCCCTGTGGATCGTAGCAAGTAGGTAAGAGTTTGGTGCTAACTGATACCTTTTCCCTACGTTGCGTTCCTTTGCCCTTGCGGCAGATAACCGAAAAGCGTCGCACATTACGTCACCGGTGCGGACAACCCCTCGGGTTATGCCCTCCAGCGCCAAGTTTTTTACCGCTTGATCCGTAGGGCAGAACAATAGGCTGGAGATGTGATCAGTCAGAACTCTGTTTACTTCTTCGGGCATACGCTTGTTGTAGCTGCGCAGCCCAGCTTCCACGTGTGCGACGGGTATGTGCAATTTTGCTGCCGCCAAGGCTCCTGCCAAGGTCGAGTTGGTATCCCCATATACCAGAACCCAGTCTGGTTTCTCACCCAGCAAGATCCTTTCAACTCCGGCCAGCATCTCTCCCGTCTGCTCGCCGTGCTGCTTCGAACCAACACCCAGGTAAAAGTCTGCAGGCGGTATGCCAAGCTCTTCAAAAAATATGTCAGACATCTGTGGGTCATAATGTTGTCCCGTATGGACTATTAGCTCCGTGTGCTTAGTGCGTAAAACCGCAGACACAGCCGCTGCCTTGACAAATTGTGGTCTGGCACCGATAACTGTTACTACTTTCATCAATAGTCAACTCCTAGCTTGGCAGCCTCTCCATGCCGTACACCAAGCCCATCAGTCCCATCAGGATTGGCATCAATTGCAGGTTGTAGAGAAGCCCGGCGGTAAGGTCGAAAAACATCACTGCTACGGTCGCTATAATCAGTGAAATAGCCAGAATCGCATTTGTTCCCGTTCCTTGGGAATGCTTGCGCGCTACCAGACAGGGCTTCAAGAATATCCAGAGGTAAATCAGCGCTCCGATCAACCCATAACGTCGGAAGATCAGTAAATACTCACTATCCACAAGGGTCGTCTGGCTCTCCTTACCGGTACCCCAACCAAGAATAGGTGATCGCTTTGCGACATCTAAGGATGCCATACCACGTTTATAATGTCCCTGAGCAGACGTGCTGGTTTCTAGACGAGAACCTTCGAGCATCCTGCCATAAAAGTAGGGGGGGGAAGTAAGGAGCACTGCTATTGTGAGTACAAATACTACGCCAATTTTTCTTAATGTCCCTTTATTCCATTGGTATCTCCATAAGGCCCAAATACTCATCAGCACCAAAACGATGGCCGCACTGGCAACTGCCATTCGGGAGATAGTCAGAAATACAAGCTTAAGAGAAAAGGCTATCAAGATTAATAACAAAGCGGACGCCTTTAGCTTATCGCTGCGAAAATAGTAAAAGCCCGTGACGTAGGCCAAAACAATTACCGCGAAAATGCCGGACATGTTCGGATTGTCAAAAGTACCTAAAACCCTCGGAGGATTTGCCCCAACCAAATTATCTAAATGGCCCGGAGCTAGAAATGGGGTTAGCCAGCTGTTCATATTCAACAGGTTTACAAACTGTCCGAGTGAAATAACCACTATCACGGCAAAAGCCAAGAAAAAACCCTTTTTCAAAACTTTGTATTCCCTTTCGCCGGCTTCCAGGCTGATCAATAGAGTACCAACAAGGTAGTACTTGGCCAGCGTGACTATTTCCATTAGATCACGGATGCCAAATGAGTTTTTTAGTACAAATACACCATAAAGATTTGAAGCAATATAGGATGCCAAAAAGAGCAAGAAGACCTGGGAAATTTGCTTTATAGGCTTACTTATTCGACTTTTAGCCGCTTTAGCGGTTTCGTCAAGCTTTGCTCCTTGCAACAGAAACAAAAGCGCGTTGAGAGTAAAACTGACGAAGATCAAGACATCATCAAGGCGGACGCGGGGCAGTCTGGAGCTGACTTCAAAGGAAGGCAGCAGCATCGTAGAGAACATGATAGCCAGAACAAGAACAAGTTTATTCTTGTTGGTCTTTGTAATGCCCATATACCAGAACATCTTGCACCTCTTATTAATCAGGTATTTGCGTAATTATATTTGCGATCTCTATTTGTTGTTGTACATCAAGTTCCGGGTAACATGGAATCGCTAAAGCTTGTTCACAAGCTTCTTCTGCTACCGGGAAATCTCCCGTTTTGTAACCCAGGTACTTGAACGCATTTTGCAGGTGCAGCGGTACAGGATAATAGATTGCACTGGCAATGCCTGCCGCGGCCAGTCGGTCCATTATCGCTTGGCGCTGCCGGCTCCTAAGCACGTATAGGTGATAAATCGGCTTAGCATGCCGGTCTAGACCCGGGGTGATAATATCTGTGTCCCGCAGCAGTTCATCATACAGCTTTGCTCTTTCGCGGCGGGCCTCATTCCATCTTTCCAGATAGCGCAGTTTAACCCGTAGGATTGCTGCCTGGATTTCATCCAGCCGGCTGTTGTAACCAATCTTATCATGGTAGTATTTCGTTTTGCAGCCATGAAACCGTAGCGTACGCAGCTCTGTCGCAAGCTCTATGTCGTTGGTCACGAGCATTCCCGGATCGCCGAAGGCTCCCAAGTTTTTTGTCGGGAAAAAGCTAAATGTTCCGGCATGGCCAAGGGAACCGGCCTTGCGTCCTTTGTACTCGGCTCCAATCGCTTGGGCAGCATCCTCTATAACAACGAGGCCTCGTGGAGCAGCAATCTCCCTGATCCGCTCAACATCAAGCATTTGACCAAAGATGTGGACTGGGATGATGGCCTTGGTGCGAGGGGTTATAACTGCCTCAAGCTGGTCCAAATCCAGATTTAAGGTAAGCGGATCGATATCACAGAAAACGGGCGTGGCTCCTACTTGGGCGATGGTTTCAGCCGAGGCAAAAAAGGTAAAGGGACTTGTTATTACTTCATCACCCGGTCCGATATTACTTGCTCTAAGGGTTAGCATCAGGGCGTCTGTACCGTTTGCCACAGCCACAGCCTCCCTTGTACCGCAGAAAGCAGCAATCTCCTTTTCCAGTTGCGCCATCTCCGGGCCCATAATAAACCGGCCGTCGTCCAGAACTCTTAACACAGCTTCATCCACTTCAGCTTTGATACTATGGTACTGTGCCCTAAGGTCTAAAAGCGGTATGGCCATTGATTTCTCCTCCAAAGTAACGGTTTTGACTATGATGTTACAATAGTTCGTCTTCCGGGACTTGCCGTACATCCCGAGCCGGGAATCCTTTGACCACCCGTTGTGCAACGGTGTCTTTGGTAACTAAAGCTCCAGCAGCCACAAAGGTCTCCGGTGCCACCTCAACTCCAGGCAATAAAATTGAACCCCCACCGATACGGGCTCCCCGTCTAATGGTGGCCCCTTTTATGTGTTTAAATCGTTTTTCCGTTCTGCCCATGAAGTTATCGTTGGTAGTTGTTACCATGGGAGCAATAAACACGTGATCTTCTATGTCCATGTAGGCGGTAATATATGAACCTGTTTGAATTTTGGTATAGGACCCGATCCTCGTGTCGTTTTCTATCGCTACTCCGCTTCCGATAACTGTAAAATCGCCAATTTTACAGCGTTCCCGCACTATCGCTCTGTCCCCGATAAAAACCCTTTCTCCATATGTTGTTCCGGCGTACAGCACCGTAGAACAACCAACCACACCTCTTTCACTCATAAGCAAAGGAGGAATTTCGTCCTGCACTTTGACTGTGCTTGTAAAAGCCGGTCTCGGTGGTCTTCCAATTGAGGAATTTGACCCAATGAAACAACCATTGCCCAAAAGTGTATTTGGGTAAATCGATGTATGAGCCTCTACCTGGACTTCTTCACCCAACACTGACCTTTCAGCCACGGAGCATAGGTTGCCAATCCGTGAACCCCGGCCTATCCTGACTCCGTCCGCTAATACGCAACCCGCGCCAAGAACCACTTCCTCGCCCAGGATTACATTCTCACCAATTACGCAAAAAGGGCCAATCTTGGCGCTCTTCGGGATTTCAGCGCTCTTCGCAATCTGCCGCATAGCCAACTCCTTTTCGCACCCATTAATCTTCCTTCAAAGGCAAGTATACCGGTTGCCCGGTCCTCTGACACTTGTAGATGGCAAGGATTATTTCCAGAGCTTTCCGGCCTTCCTCACCGGGAACAGCTGGCAACCGGTCTTCCCATATGGCGCGAATCATGTCAGCAATAAGCTCGCGGTGGCCAAAACCGTAAACGCTGGGCGGGTCGCTCTCCTGACGGGATATGATCTCCTGCTTCTCGCTGTCCGCTCCGGGGAATTCCCAACACTCGATGCGGTTTACAGCGATGCCGCCCACGATGACCGATCCGCTTTCGCCAAATATGTTCAAGGTCTCTTCGATATTCTTAGGGTAGATGGTAGAAGATGCTTCAATGACACCCAACGCTCCGCTCTTGAACTTAAGCGCCGCTACCCCAACATCCTCCATTTCTATTTTGCGCAGGTTGGTGGCCGTGTAACCGAAGACGGACTCTACCGGCCCGAACATCCACTGCAAAAGGTCTATGTTGTGGATGGACTGATTCATCAGCACCCCGCCGTCTTGCAGCCTGGTACCGCGCCAGGGGGCCTGGGCATAGTAGTTGTCGTCCCGGGTCCAGCGCACTGTGGCCTGCCCGTGAGTGAGTTTGCCGAAGCGGCCCTGTTCCACGGCTTGCCGGGTGAGCTTGATGGCTTTGTTAAAGCGGTTTTGGTGAATTACACCCAGCTTGACCCCTGCGGCGCTGCAGGCTTCTATCAGGGCATCGGCGCTTGCCAGGGTCATGGCCATGGGCTTTTCCACCAATACATGCTTTCCGGCCCTGGCTGCCACAATACCTATCTCGGCATGCAAGTCACTGGGGGTAGCAATAGTAATTACGTCCAGGCCGGCACGCTCGAGCATTTCCCTGTAATCCAGATAGGGTTCTGCGCCGTACTTTGTCCCAAACTCCCCGGCCCGTTCAGGCACAATGTCACAGACCGCCACCAATTGGGCCTCCGCCAGCCCCATAATCGCTTCGGCATGTTTGTATGCGATGCGGCCGCAGCCGATGATGCCAAAGCGAACTCTCTGTGCCATCTTTTCTTCCATGCTTTTCTCTCCCAAATTGGAATTTCTGCAAAACGACCTTAAACAAGGGAATCAGTGCGATTCCCTTGCTCCTTTAAATCTTTACAATCTTTTCCCGGTTTTCCCGCACCTGCTTGGTAGCATTGCGTGTATCCACCACTAACTTGGCTTTATCTACAACCCTCTGGTAATCCACATTGCTGTGGTCGGTAATAATCAGCACGCAGTCAGCGTCCTCCAGGGTTGCATCGCTCAACTCCCAGCTCTCCAGCCGAACCGTACTGCCGCCGTGGGGCTCAATCACCGGGATATAGGGATCGTGATAACTGATCTCGGCGCCGTGCTGACGCAAAAGTTCCATGATTTTCAGCGCCGGTGATTCCCGCACATCGTCCAAGTCTTTCTTATAGGCTACGCCCAGCACCAGGACAGCGGCGTCTTTCAGGCTCTTGTTAAACTGATTTAAGGCCCGCATCACCTTGTTTACCACGTAATAGGAAACCTCCACGTTGATTTCCCCGGCCAGCTCGATAAAGCGGGTGTGAAAATCGTACTCGCGGGCCTTCCATGTCAGGTAGAAAGGGTCAATCGGTATGCAGTGCCCGCCTACCCCCGGGCCAGGATAGAAAGTCTGGATGCCAAATGGTTTGGTCCCAGCCGCCTCCACGATCTCCCAGATGTCCAGGCCCATGCGGTCACACAACAGCATCAGCTCGTTGACCATGGCTATGTTCACAGCGCGGTAGGTATTTTCAAAGACCTTGGTAAGTTCCGCAGCCGCCGGGGAGGACACCGGCACCACGTTCTGAATGGTCTGGGAGTAAACCGTATAGGCGATCTCCATACATACAGGAGTCACGCCGCCCACCACCTTGGATGTGTTTTTGGTAGTGAAGCGCTTGTTGCCGGGATCCACCCTTTCCGGCGAAAAGGCGAGGAAAAAATCCTTGCCCACTTTGAGCCCCGTCTTTTCCAGGCGGGGAAGTATGACCTCCTCCGTTGTGCCGGGATAAGTTGTGCTCTCCAGGGTGATTAGCTGGCCCTGCCGCAGGCTGGCGGCAATCTGTTCTGTCGAGGCTTCTATGTAGGAAATGTCAGGGTCACGGGTAATCGTTAAAGGGGTAGGAACACAGATAATGATAACGTCACATTCCGCCAGGCGGGAAAAATCCGTTGTAGCCGTTAGCGCCCCTTTTTCCGCGAGCTCTTTCAGCTCGCTGTCTTTGACATCGCCGATGTAATTCTCGCCGGCGTTAACCTTGCCTACCCGCTTGGGATTGATGTCAAAACCCAATACCGGGAAGCCCACCTTGGCTTTTTCCACTGCCAGAGGGAGCCCGACATAACCCAAACCGATTACCCCCACCAAAGCCGTGTGATTCTCAATCTTCACCTTGAGGCCCTTAGCCACTACGTCTTCATCTGTAATTACACGCCTGACTTCTAGCATTGCTGTCCTCCTTAATTATTAGCTGCCCGCTTGGAAGCTTTCCGGCGGAAATTCGGCACCAACCCGCCGATAAACTCGAGCACCTCAGCCGGCCTCAACGTCGAGCCGCGCTCACGGATAACCTGAACCAATTCCTCAAGCTTTGCGGTATCAATTGAATTGGGCTGCGCCACGAAAATCCGTTTGTGCTTGGTAGAGGTAGTCCCTTCTTCAGATGTCAGCAATTCCTCGTAAAGCTTTTCCCCGGGGCGCATACCCGTAAACTTGATGTTAATGTCCTTTCCCGGTTCCATGCCAGACAGGCGGATGATGTCCATGGCTAAATCCACAATCTTAACGGGTTTTCCCATGTCGAGAATAAAAACTTCCCCGCCGTTAGCCATAGCGCCTGCCTGAATCACCAGCTGTGCTGCTTCCGGAATGGTCATAAAATAGCGCACCATTTCCGGATGAGTCACCGTAACGGGTCCGCCCCTGGCAATTTGTCTTTTGAAAGTCGGAATTACGCTTCCCCGGCTGCCTAAGACATTGCCAAACCGGACCGCAACAAACTTTGTGTCCGAAACCTTGTCCAAACTCTGAACAACCATCTCAGCAATTCGCTTGGAAGCGCCCATGACACTGGTTGGATTTACAGCCTTGTCAGTGGAGATCAGCACAAAAACATTTACACCGCTTACGGCCGCCACTTCAGCCAGGTTCCTGGTGCCCAGCACATTGTTTTTTAAGGCCTCCGCCGGATTGCGTTCCATCAATGGAACATGCTTATGCGCGGCGGCATGGAACACTACCTTGGGTCGATGAGTACTAAAAACCACTTCGAGCCTGGCCTGGTCTTTGATATCGGCAATCTCGGCAGAGGCCTTCAAATCGGGATAATTTTCCAGAAGTTCCTGTTCGATGTCGAAAATACTGTTTTCTCCATGTCCAACTAGAACAAGCTTTTGGGGGTTGAAGTTGGCAACCTGGCGGCAGAGTTCCGACCCTATCGACCCGCCGGCGCCGGTTACCAATACCACCTGATTCCTAAGGTAACCGGCTATTTCTTCAAGATTTAAGACAACAGGCTCCCTGCCCAACAAGTCTTCAACCTGAACCTCCCGGATGGACTTGATTTCGATGTTGCCGCTGAGAATATCATAGACCCCGGGCAGGATTTTCATGCTTGCACCGGTCTTTTCGCAAATCTGTACCAGGTCCCGGATCGTTTCACTGGGAGCGGAAGGCATGGCAATGATTATTTCGTCAATATTGTGTCCCTTTACTGCCCGCTGGATATCCTTACGTGTTCCAAGTACAGGCAATCCAAACAGCTGCAGTCTTTGTTTGTGCGGGTCGTCGTCAATAAAACCCACAGGCCTGCCATCTCTGTAGTTCCTGTTGCGCAATTCCCGCGCGGCCAGAACTCCGGCATCACCGGCTCCAACAATCAATACCCTCTTTGCAGCTGAAACGGGATCCGTCAGAAATACCCTTTCCTGTAAAACCCGCCACAGAAAGCGCGACCCGCCTATCAAGATAACACTCAGCAGCCAAAGTAAAATGGCCGCCTTATGCGGTACCCTGAACGGCGCAAGGAAATACACAGCTGCCGCTGTTGCGCCCGTACCGATGGAGACGGCGTAAATAATTGACAACAATTCGCCAACACTGGCATATTGCCAAATTCGTTTGTACATGCCAAAGTAGTAAAAAGATGCCAAAAAAATAATGGTCGATGACACTGCGGTGTGATAATAAGTTTGAAAATAATCACTTGGGATGTTACCTTCAAACCTAAGGTAGAAGCTGCCGAAAGCCGCCAGGTTTATTAACAAAATATCCATTATTGCCAAAGACATGGCACGCTTGTGATAAGTCAAGTCCCTCAACCTCTCAAAGATGTGAGAATTTGCATCATGCTTATCCTGATTACATTCAAATAGTTTACTATATCTCAGAGAGCTTGGCAACTATTTGCCGGATATTCCTTGGATATTCCTGGCCGCCCAGGTAAAATTAAAAAACCAGGAGCTTCCCCCTGGTTTATTAATCCACTCCCATAATATCCAAGAGCCAGGCTTATTGCCGCTGTGTCACCAAGCCGGAAGCGTATTCACGCAAGAGAATGCGCTCGGACGCCTCTATTTCTTGGTCTGCTCCAGGGTCTTGCCCAGTTCTTGCAGGCTCTTGTATAGCTGGTCCGTTACTGCCACACGGGTCAGGCTTTCCTTCACAGCCTGTTTGGCAGCGTCTAAACTACCTAAATCCTTATTGCATAGGGCCAGGTTCAACCAACCATAGGCGAATGCAGGATTTATCCGGGTAGCTTTCTCATAGTACTGCAGGGCATCTTTCGGCTTATTCAAACCTCTGAAATATACATTCCCCAAATTGTTGTATGCCACTGCGTTGCTGGGGTCATTTTCAATCGCCAGCTTGTAATATTTAATTGCCTTTTCATTGTCTTTATTTACATAGGAGCTGACACCTGCATCGAACTGAGCCTTGGCATCCTTGGAATTCCTTTTCGCAGCTTCTTCAAACTTGGCAAGCTTGTCCGCTCCTGAGTAGTTATCCGCCCCGATTACGACGGACTGATTCGGCTGTTCTTTTTGCGAATTGGCTGTCGGGGTCTTAGAGTTACTGTAAACCTCGTCCTTCACTGAGTTTTGCGCTCTGCAGCCCTGAGAGATGACGAAGGCTCCAATGATAAGGCCTACAAGTAGGCTTTTGTTAATTTTACTCACAGAAGTACACCATCCTGTCAATCTGTAAAAAATAGGGAGAAAGGGTTGGGTCAAACCCAACCCTTTCGAGAACTACCAGAGGACTTGCTTAGGGAATGTAGACTGTTGCAGATGCTCCGTTGTAGTAGACAGTGACGATTGTGCCAGGAGCCGCATGGAAGTCATCAATCACGTTGTGTGAAGGTTCAGAAGGGTTAACCGGGAAGTGCCATGATGACCACGTGACTCCAGAGTGAGTGATGTCACTGTTGCCCACTACTCCGAATTCGTTCACAAAGGGTTCATAACCGGTGATATCGACTGTCAGTTGTCCGCTATTATAGGTGGCTGCGACCGTGGAGTTGGACGGGGAGACAAAGTTGATGCTCCTCCAATGGTCAGCCAGTGGGCGCCCATAGATGTCTACGACATCATAGGTGACGCCTTGTGCGGTAAACGGTTGAACCGATACCCTAATAGGCAGTTTAACCAGCGGAGCCTGGATAATCGTATCTTTCAGGGTAAGGGCGATGGTGTTGTCTTGAACTGCAACTCTCTTGACCTCGTAGGACCGCTCACCGGTTAGTGTAGGAGTTTGAACTACAAACTCGCCGGGGATAACCGAGCCAGGATTGACGTTTTCGTTAAACTCCAGCGTGATAACGTCATCGGAGCCCGACTTACTCAGGGACGCGTTCTTCAGACCGAAGATATCTGTCACAGGCTCGGCATAGTTCATGATGTAGCTGATGGTTTCATCTCCGACTTTGGCGGTAACAACGCTGGTTTGACTGCTTCCATTGCCGTTGCCGTGGAGTACTGCGGAAGCTATGCCGTTGGCATCGGTTGTAGACTGGATGTCTGTCAGAGATCCGCCATTAGCGACTGAGAATTCTACCCGCTTGTTCGGGATAGGATTGCCAAAGTTGTCGCTAACCTTGACAAAGAGCTGAGCTGAACCGTAAGGAGGAATTGTATTGCCGCCAGGTACGATGAAGCTGGCATGCTGGCCTACTACGCCCCAGGAGATCGGTACAGTCAGGGTGCCGGTGAAGTTAGGTTTGCCTGTGCCTACTCCGGTGAAGACTCTACCGTTGCTGTAGGTAAAGGTTACCGGACCGGTGGGTTCGCCGAATTGTCCGACCACCCGCTCAACACCGGATACTGTGGAGGTTGCGTTGAACTTGGTGGTATCGGCCACTTTCTCAAGGGTGCCTACACTGCCAGGCTCGGCGGTAAACTCAACGGGAACTCCATTAATGGTGATATTGGCGTAGCTGCTGTCCCAAACTTTGTATTCGAATTGCCACGGTTGACCAACGGACACGTTCACATCAGGTGCGATTTGGTTATCCTTGTTGGTTACGGTCCAGTTGCTGGTAACCCGATCCAGGTAAGCCAGCTTCGCATCAATCCAGGTCAAGGTAACTCGCATAATTGTGTCTTGGCCGACAGTTACAACAAGATTGTAATCCCTGCTGGTCTTAGCTGAGATTTGAGGTACTGTTGCAGCTTGGCCGGCTTGCAGCACCAAGGTAGCCTGACCGTGGATATCTGTTACGTTATCCATGGATACTACGGCCACATTTGTGCCGTCAATTTGGTTTCCAGGTCCGGGAACGGACAGGTCGTCAACGCCCCAGAACCAGTTGATCGGATGGCTGTCGACGGATACGGGATTGCCGTTGGCGTCTGTCAGCTGCGCTTTCAGCGTAATGTACTGGCCGGCTAAGGCGTATTCCCTGTTGACGGGCACAGGAGCGTTGGGCAGCGGAGTCCATTGGACGGAAGTGTGGATGGTATTGTTGGTAGCATTAAGACCGTCCTTGTCAACGCCCGGCAGATTGATGGTGCCCACCAGTTGGGTGGAACCTACTGCGTAGGAGTTTACTGTCACGTCATTTCCGCTTTGGCTGATGGTTCCTACGCTGTTAAGAGCTTCAGGTTCGGAAGCGAAGGTGGCCATTGGCCCATGCCAGCATCTGCCATAGAAATGGCTGAAGTCGAGGACATTTTGGTTATAGCCGTTATTTACGGTAGGATAGGTAAAGTATTGTTTGATGTTGCCATTGACGTCTTTGCCGACGATGATGGCGTCACCGGTGAAGGGGAACACTGGTACGCGGTAGGTGTAGGTGTAATCCGGATTGTAGTACTCTTCTCCCAGGTAGCGCTCCAAAATATTGCCCCTGTAATGGTCTTGGGAGTGTTGGGCCGTAAGTTCTTGATTATAATGGGTTACTATATCCAGCCCAAAGTTTCTTTCTTCCTGGCTGTATTCAGGCTTGGCAGTTGTCCAGGTGATGGATGCTCCGGGGAAGTCGATTATGCGCTTGCTATGCTCGACGGAATCATAGTACACTCCCGTAATGTCGGAGAGGGTAAGTCCGCCGTGCTTGTTGGTTTGAATCTGTCCAGGAGATGCAAGGTTTACGATGACCCTGGCCCTGTGCTTGTCATAAATCGGGATTTGCACGCCGAAGTTGCTCTCTTCCCGCGGTCCTTGCAGGGTGGCTACAGGAACCACGTTGCCGTGTTCATCCAGGATGCTTATAGTTACTACGGCATACCTGTCAAGCTGCAGGCTCTTGAATGTCAGGGTGGCGTACATTAACCCTTCGGGCAGGTTAATGCTGGTGGACCAGCCAGCGTATTGGTTATAAGCGCCGGAGGTGATGTTCAGGTCTTGTTTAAACATGTCAACGTTATGGGTATCCAACTCAGGCGGCAGAATGAGTTTGGGAGGTGCGGTAAATTCCACTGCGTGGTTGGCTGAGCCGTTGGCACTGACTTGCTGACCGGCAACATACTCGGTGGGATCCAAATTCATATCCCAGGTGCCATATGGGGTAGTCAGGTTCGGGTTATTAATCGGAGGTTCGAGATTTTCAGGGTTTGCAACACTGACCGGTTGGTAACCAACAGCGGCGAAGTTCACTACGTTGGCAGCAGAGATCTTGGTGCCGACAACAGTGGCGGAATAGCGCACTGCAGCGATTTCTCTGACATCGGTGGCCTTGATGGGCTCACGTCTGTTATTCTCCTGCACCATGACCATTTGAGCGATACCTTGAGCATCAGTGGTTACCACAGCGTCGTCGGTGGCAAATTTGGTGTCGTCCTTGCCACATCCTCTTTTCTCCACTTCGGTGAACAGAACGTTGGCATTAGGCACGACATTGCCATTGGCGTCAGTTACCACAGCCTGAATTGCTGCGTGCTGCCCCACAAGTACAGTGTCGGTCTGGGACTGCAGGGGATTGGTGATGGAAACGCTGACTTTTGCTGCGGCCAGGCCTGCCGGGGTTTGGGAAATCAGCATGCCTACCACATCGGCGGGTGTCACTTTGGATGCGCCCAGTGCAACGGCTTTGGCGCCGAAGGGCATTTTGCCTGTTACATAGGAGACTGAACCCGGGTCAATGGTAGAGTAGGACAGAACTATCGGGGACTTGGTCAGGGCTGCCAGGGCCGACCCGGCCAGGGCATCCACCAGATGTTCGTCGGTGCCGTTGGCCACAAAAACATAATCGTATTTCAGGTCGCTGTCAAACGCTTTGAGAACCGCGATATTGGTTTCCCATCTGTTGCTGCCGCCGAGACGGTGGGCATTGGGGAACATCGCTTTCATAGCGTCGCTGATGGCGACGGTGCTCCCCAGTACATAGCTGTTCTTAATCGTGGGGTGCTGGTCCAGATAAGCTTTGATACTGCTATCCATTGAATTTGTCGGGGTTAGCAGCACCGGCATGCCTTTGCTTGCCGCGATAGACGCTGCGGACAGGGCATCTGCGTAAATGTCGGCCCTGGCCACAAATATGTCCGTAGGCGCTGCGGTTACCTGGTTGGCAATAGCGATGGCGGTCTGGAATCTGTTATCGCCGTAAACCTTGGTAACTTTATAGCCCGAAAGGGCTTCCAACATAGGGGCGATAGCGCCGCTGACTACATAAATGTTTTTTACCCCTAAGGTCTTAAGGGCATTTCCAGTGGCATCGCTTAATCTGTTGTTCTCAGTCAGCAGAATGGGGGCTTTCAGTTTGGCAGCCAGAGGTGATGCGGTCAACGCATCCACCAGATGGTCGTCATCGCCGGAGGTGAGAATGGCCGTGTCTGTTCCATCTGGATAAGCTTGTACCGCAATGTGGGCTGCAGTTTCATACCTGTCGTACCCCCAGATCCGGTCCGGCATGGTCGCGGATTGGGGAGCGACGGCTGCAGTGGTGTTTGCCGCTGCAAACACTTGGGCCGGAATCATGGAGAGTATCATGGCAATGAGAGCCAGGATAACCCATGATTTCTTAGTCTTCTTCATCAACAGCTTTGCTCCTCTCTTGTTTTTAGCTTTTCAAAAAGGATTGGACCGTGTGGCTTGCAGCCACTTTTTGTATTGGTTGTGTGACCTTTCTCCTTACACCTCCCCGTATCGCTCAGTCTTAAGACAGGGCGCAATTTTCCCAGGTCTTGCACTCCCCCGCAAACCCAGACCGCCTAAGAACTTGTGCAGAAAAAGTGAAGCCTGGTTAAAGGAAAAGGAATCAACTCGGACCAGCACCTGGATACCGTAGATAATATTCATGGGAAGATTGGGATATTCCTTCCATTACTCTGCCAATTTTTCCAGAATTTTCCGACACAAATTGCCGCTTATTTTTCCCCTTCCGACAGATGTCCTCCTGACTGCAAAACAAAAGTCCTCTGTTCGAGGAAACATTAAGTTTCACACGAACAGAGATCGGAA